>CAIOPO010000027.1 GCA_903860195.1 uncultured Opitutia bacterium
CAGGTCTCGCTCGGCGGCGGGCGACGGCTCAGTCTCGTCGCCTGGCGCATGGCGGACCGGCTCCCTCCGGTGTCGCGTCCGGTGGAGCTCGCCGTCCGTCTGCAGTGGAACCGCTGGCAGGGCCGGCGCATGCCGCAGGCCGAGGTCCTGGACTGGCGCCCCGCCTGAGCCTCAGGACTGCTTCGGGGGCGGGGTGGCGACGTTCGGGGCTTCTGCCTTGGTGGCGCGCTCCTCGACGCCTTTCAGCCTGATCTCCCCGCTTTCTCCCTCGGGCTCGATGAAGATCAGGTTGCGGGCGTCCACCATGTGGAAATGGCGGAGATGCGCGGTCCGTCTGTCTTCCGCCGCGCCGCCCACCACGTTGAGGTCGAAATACTGTCCGTCCTTCACGTCGGGCCGGATGACCGCGGAGCCTCGCGCCTTCACGGTGACGCGCAGGCGCTCTCCCTGCAGTTCGACGGGGTGGGGACAGAGGTTGAGGAAACGGATCGAGCCGAAGGGGAGGGCTCCGGGCTCGTCGTTGACGGCGCTGATGCCGTTGCTTCCGGGGCGCGGGTTCACCAGCAGGATGAGACGATGCGGGCCCGGTCCGGCGGGCAGGTCATACCACGCGAGCGGCGGGCCGTCGCCCCGCTTGGAACCGGGACCGCTCAGCGGCCTGATCTCGAAGCGGGGCGGTCCGGAATACTGGAACCGTGGGGAGAGGAGGTCAGGGGAGATGTCGACGGCCTTCACTTTGCCCGACGCGTCAAGGTAGCCGTGGTCGGCGATGTAATCCCCGCCGGAAAGCAGCTGCAGGCTGGCCGATGTCTTGCCCCGGGTCTGGCCGAAACAGGCGGCCGTCAGGGCCGCCAGGAGCATGATGCACTCAGATCTCATCCTGTCGGAGCCAGCGTGCCGAGATGATGAGGAAACGTCGACCCAGGAGTCGGTTCACCGCCGACAGGGCGGGGTCCTCCGGCCGGGTCTGAGGTTCATTTTCCGGTGAGATGAAATCGGGCAGCCGCTGGATCACGGCCTCGACCCAGCGTCGCGCATGGGAACCGGCGCCGTCATCCGCCTCGGCGTAGGCCCGGATGGTGAAGGTGTCGGACCGCGTCGCGACGGCGCAGCCCAGCGACTGCAACAGGTCGACCTGGATCAGGTTGCCGGGTGAGCCCATCGCGGCGTGCACCCGGTTCGTCCCCGCGCCCGCGGCGGGCCGTTCGAAGGCCTCCACGTTCTGGGGCTGCAGGAAGGGCGCGGAGTTGGCGGCGCTCAGGGTCGCCTGCGTCACCATGACGCCGGAAGGGAAACGGACGCCTCCGACCGTTGCCGCAAGAAGGAGGTCGACAAGGAGAAGGAGTCCCGTGAGCGCGAGCGTCGCGAGGAGGAGGAGCGTGAGCGCGAAATCGAAAGGCGCTCCCGCTCCAAGGGGCGCCGCTGAGTTCGCCGCGTCTGGGAGGCTTCGGTCGTGGACTCAGGCCTCGTCCGGTCTGATCCAGCGGATCGAGATGACCTTGAGCTGCTCCAGCCCTTCGGCGAAGGCAACTTGCGTCGCCGGCTCTTGCTCGGTGGCGGGCGTCGTCTGAGCTTCGTGGCCTGACGCTCAGCGGGCGGCGCGCTCGGTGACGCCCTTGACGGTCACGGCGTCCGCCTCCGAAAAGATCAGGTAGGTCGTGCGCGCTCCGGGCTCGGGTCGGGCCCGTACGGTGCGCAGGACGCGGCCCTCCGCGCCGGCCGCACGTATCTCGAGGCCGACGTAGCCGTGCTCGTCGGGGGCGGGGGTGAAGGTGACGGGCTTCAGGGGTTCGGCCGACCTGGTCGAGGAGGCCGACCGCAGCAGCAGCGGCGCGGCCCCGAGGTTGAGGAAGCGCAGGGTGCCGAAGGGGTGCGACTGCGGTCCATCCGGCAGGCGCAGGATGCGCTGGGTCCCGCGGTCGGGGACGAAGAGAAGCATGAGGGACTCGCCGTCGGCCACCGCCACCGAGCCGAGCGGCTTGAAGTCCTGCGGGGCGGACTTGGGGCGTGACGCCTTCTTTCCCTCCGCCTTGGTCGGCTTCTGCTCCTCGGGATTCATCGTGTCGATGCGGCGTTGCAGTTCGGCCGCGCGTTCGCGCGCCCGTCGAGCGGCCTCGACCTCGGGGGCCGCCAGCGCGAGGGCCTCCTCGGCCTGACGCCGCAGGGCGTCGCCCTCGGGGCCCTCGGGGGCGTTCGCCACCGACTCCGCCACGGCCTGGGCGTTCGCGGCGTGCCGCGCCTCGAGGCGTTCGGCCTCGGCGAGCGCCTTCGCAAGCTCGGCCCGGAAGGGGTCGCGCGCGTCGGCACGGACCTCGGGCTTGCGGGAGAGGAAGAAGGTGATGATCGGCGGCCCGCGGTATTCCTGCGGCGCGCTGAAGAAGTCGGAGGGTATGGTGAGCTGCACCGCGTCGCGCCCCTTGAGGTATCCCGCCTGCTCGATGGGCTCCGCCAGGGACAGCGCCCTGAAGCTGGCGCGGACCTCTCGCGCGGGCTCATCGGCGGCCGAGAGGGCGGCGGCCAGGAGGAGCGGCAGGATCCTCATAGCTGGTCCTGCCGCAGGCTGCGGATGGAAATCGCCCGGAAGCGCCTTCCGAACATCCGGTTGGCCGTGGTGAGCGCAGGGTTCGACCTGCCGGAGTCCGAGGGG
>CAIOPO010000028.1 GCA_903860195.1 uncultured Opitutia bacterium
AGCCACCGTGGTCGGAGCCGTCTCCGGCTACTTCGTCGCGCGCCACGGATTCTCACCGCGTTGCCAGGTGGTGGTCGGCACGGGCGACAACCCTTCCAGCCTCGTCGGCATGGGGGCCGCCCGTCCGGGCAAGGTCGTCATCAGTCTCGGCACGAGCGACACGCTGTTCGCCGCGATCGACGGCATCCGCACCGACGCCGCGGGCTTCGGCCATGCCTTCGGAAATCCGATGGGGGGCAGCATGAGCCTCGTGTGCGTGCGCAACGGCTCCCTCGCTCGTGAGGCGATCCGCAAGGAATGCGGACTCGCGGACTGGGGCGCGTTCGCGGCCGCGGTCGCCTCGGCGACGGCCGCCCGTGGCGCCGTGCTGCCGATGGAGGAGCCCGAGATCACTCCGCGGCGTCCGGCGGGCCGGGTGGCCGTCGGCGAGACCGTCAGCCGCGCGACACTGCCCCGCGCCGCCGTCGAAGGGCAGGCCCTCAGCCTCCGGCTGCACAGCCGTTGGGTCGGCACTCCCACCACCGAACTGCTGCTCACCGGCGGCGCCTCCGAGAATCCCGCGGTCGCCCAGGTCTTCGCTGACGTGTTCGGCGCCCCCGTGCTCCGCCTCGCCGTCTCCGACTCCGCCGCCCTGGGCGCCGCCCTGCGCGCAGCCCATGCGGCCTGCGGCGCCAAACTCATCGATTTGGAGAAGGTTTTCTGCGCCCCCGCCCCCGGCGTCGTCCGGCCCGACGCATCCCTGCGGGCGGGCTATGACCGTCTCGAGGCCGAGCTGGCCCGGGCGCTCGCCTGACGGCCGGTTTGTGAGCATTGCCCGCTTGAACTGTGGCGGGGCGTAGGCTGACATAGGGGGCTCAAACCCCCCACAACATGTCCCAGCGACCCGTCACCCTGTTCACCGGCCAGTGGGCCGACCTCAAGATCGCCGACCTTCTCCCCAAGGTCAAAGCCATGGGTTACGACGGGGTCGAACTCGCCTGCTGGGGCGACCACTTCGACGTCACCCGTGCGGTGAACGAGAAGGGCTACGTCGAGTCCGTCTGGGAGCTGCTCAAGAAGCATGACCTCGGCTGCTGGGCCATTTCCTCGCACCTCGTCGGTCAGGCCACCTGCGACAACATCGACGAGCGTCACCAGTGCATCCTGCCCGCCCACGTCTGGGGCGACGGCAATCCCGAGGGCGTCCGCCAGCGCGCGTGCGCCGAAATGGCCCTGACCGCCCAGGCCGCCCGCAAGTTCTTCGACGCCGGCAAGTCCTACATGTCGGGCAAGGCGCCCGGCTCCGGCAAGGTCGTCGTCAACGGCTTCACCGGATCCTCCATCTGGCACGCCCTCTACGCCTTCCCGCCCACCAGCCAGGCCTACCTCCAGAAGGGCTTCGACGATTTCGCGCGCCGCTGGAAGCCCATCCTCGAATCCTTCGAGAAGCATGACGTCTACTTCGCGCTCGAGGTGCACCCGACCGAAATCGCCTTCGACATCGCCTCCGCGCAGCGCGCGCTCGAGGCCGTCGGCCATCACAAGCGTTTCGGCTTCAACTACGACCCCAGCCACCTCGGCTACCAGGGCGTCGATTACGTCAAATTCATCCGCACCTTCGGCCGCCAGATCCACCACGCCCACATGAAGGACGTCTGGTGGGGCCACGGCGACGGCACGGTCGGCGTCTTCGGCGGACACACCGACTTCTGCGACGCGCGTCGCGCGTGGGACTTCCGCTCCGTCGGCCGCGGCGACATCCGCTTCGAGGACGTCATCGTCGCCCTCAACGACGTCGGCTACTCCGGACCCCTTTCCATCGAATGGGAGGACGGCCGCATGGACCGCTTCTTCGGCGCCGCCGAATCCTGCGCCTTCGTCAAGAAGCTCGCCTTCCCGACCAACAAGGTCGCCTTCGACGCCGCCTTCGACAAGGCCGCGCAGGGCAAGAAGTGAACCTCTGACCGACCAAGCACATGGCCACCAAAGTCGGAGTCATCGGAGCGGGCGGCATGCTCCAGTATCACGCCGCCGGCTTCAAGCAGGCCGGCGCCGAGATCGTCGCCGTCGCGGATCCCGCACCGGGCGCCGCGAAGAAGGCCGCCGACAAGTGGGGCATCCCCCACGCTTATGAGTCGGTCGAGGCGATGCTCAAGGAGCGCCCCGAACTCCAGGCCGTCAGCATCATCGTCCCCAACAAGTTCCACGCCCCGCTCGCCATCCAGTGCCTCAACGCGGGCAAGCACGTCTTCTGCGAGAAGCCCCCGGCGCTGAGCGCGCCCGAGGTGCTGGAGATCGCCGCCGCCGCCAAGAAGTCCGGCAAGCACGTCATGTTCAACTTCAACAACCGCGCCCGCCCGGAGTCGCAGGCCATGATGAAGTACGTCGAGCAGGGCGTCGTCGGGAAGATCAACTCCGCCCAGGCCAAGTGGATCCGTCGCACGGGCATCCCCGGCTTCGGCGGCTGGTTCACCACCAAGGAGCTGTCCGGCGGCGGGCCGCTCATCGACCTGCTGCACATGGTCGACCTCGCCATGTACTTCATGGGCTATCCCGAGCCCGCCCACGTCCTCGGCCAGACCTTCAGCGACTTCATCCAGGACAAGTCCTTCAAGGGCCCCTGGGGCATTCCTGACAAGGTCGGCGGCGTCACCGACGTCGAGAACGCCGCCCACGCGCTCGTCACCTTCAAGACCGGACAGGTGCTCACCCTGCAGGTCTCCTGGGCCGAGATGGTCAGGCGCGAGGAGGTCTCCGTCGTCTTCCAGGGCACCAAGGCCGGCGGCAAGGTCGAGCGACTCTTCGGCGTCGACGGCATCGACGCCACCGCGATCGACGCCTGCGAGCTCTACGTCCAGGAGAACGGCAACAGCGTCAACCGCTCCATCGTCACCCCGGTCTGCGAGGACATGGGCCGCATCGGCTCCGCGGCGAACTTCATCGAGGCGATCGAGGGCAGGGCGAAGCCCCTCAACACCCCTGAGCAGGCCTACCGTCTGATGCAGGTCATCGACGCCGTCTACGCGTCCGCCAAGTCCGGCAAGCCCGTCTCCCTCTGATTCCCACTCCTATGGCCAAACTCAATCGCAAGCTCCGCATGGGCATGGTCGGCGGCGGCCGCGGCGCCTTCATCGGCGGCGTGCACCGCATGGCGGCCGCCCTCGACGGCAAGATCGAACTCGTCGCCGGCGCGTTCTCATCGGACCCTGAGAAGTCCCGCCTCTCCGGACAGGACCTCAACCTCGACCCGACCCGCGTGTACGGCTCCTATCAGGAGATGGCGCGCGCCGAGGCGAGGCGTCCCGTCGGCGACCGCATCGACTTCGTGTCGATCGTGGCGCGCAACGACCTGCACTATCCCGTCGCCAAGGCCTTCCTTGAGGCCGGCATCCACGTCATCTGCGAGAAGCCGCTGGCATTCTCCCTCGCCGAGGGGAAGAAGCTGCGCGCGATCGTGAAGAAGAGCGGCCTCGTCTTCGCGCTGCTGCACAACTACACCGGCTACCCGATGGTCAAGGAGGCGCGCGATTTCGTCGCGGCCGGCAAGCTCGGGAAGATCAACAAGGTCGTCGTCGAGTACCCGCAGGGTTACGCCATCGGCGCCCTCCAGTCCGGCAAGATCCAGAAGATCGCCAACTGGCGCATGGACCCGAACTGCTCGGGCGTCTCCAACTGCGTCGGCGACATCGGCACCCACGCCGAGAACCTCGTCCAGTACGTCACCGGCCTGGAGATCAAGGAGATCGCCGCCGACCTCAGCACCTACATCCCCGGACGCCTGCTCGACGACGACGCCAACATGCTCGTCCGCTACAAGGGCGGCGCCAAGGGCGTCCTGCACGCCTCGCAGATCTCCACCGGAGACGAGAACAACCTCAACCTCCGCGTCTACGGCACCCTGGCCTCCCTCGAGTGGCATCAGGAGCACCCGAACGAGCTGATCGTGAAGTATCTCGACCAGCCCCGTCAGGTGCACCGCCGCGGCAACTCCTACAACGGCGAGGCCTGCAAGAAGTACACCCGCACGCCCTTCGGCCATCCCGAGGCCTTCATCGAGGCCTTCGCGAACATCTACCGCGCCGCCGCCGAGGCCATCACCGACCGCCTCGAAGGCCGCAAGGCCCCGAAGGGCGGCTACGACTTCCCCTCGATCGAGGACGGCGTCACCGGCATGGCCTTCATCGAGGCCGCGGTGAAGTCCTCCAAGGCCAACGCCCGCTGGACCAAGCTCGACGCCTGAGGCGCCGCACCGGTCCGTCACGCAGGCCCCGGTCTCCGGGGCCTGCTTATTTGTTCAGCCACCAGATGCTCGCGTTGAGCACGGTGGCGAAGCTCACCCAGGCGAGGTGCGGGAGTTGGAACAGGTAATCCATCTTGTCGAACGCGCGCAGCTGGCGGAGCCAGACGACGAGCAGGACGACGTAGGCGAAGATGTCGATGAGGGCCAGGTCCGGACGATGGAGGCCGAAGAAGAGAAGGGACCAGAGCGCGTTCACGAGCAGGATCACGAAGAACGTGCGCAAGGCGGACCGGGCCTCGGGGCGCGAGCGCGCCGCATCCCAGGCGCGGCCGGCGGAGAAGCCCATGAGCAGATAAAGCGTGCCCCAGACCGGCCCGAACAGCCAGTTGGGCGGGTTGAACGACGGCTTGGCCAGTCCGGCGTACCAGCCGGGGATCTCGGACCGGGTCAGCTCGCCCGAGACCGCTCCCACCGCGACGCAGAGCAGGCTGAGTCCGAACACGCGCCACGACCAGCCGCGTCCTGAGCAGCGCTCCTTGCGCTCCCGCGCGAGGCGTTCGAGTTCGGTTTCCATGGCCGGAGCATGGGGTCGCCCGGAGAACGGGGCAAGGCCGGCCTCTGACCGCTTGCCATCGCCTCCTTTACCCCTCTTTTTCGGGTGTCACCCAACATGTCCGACCCCTACATCCAGCAGCTTTTCGCCGAGCGCATCGGCGGAGCCAATTACGGCAAGTCGACCGCCATCTACAAGTTCGAGAAGATCAAGCGCGCCAAGGCGGCCGCGCGGAAGGCCAAGCCCGACGTCGCGCTCATCGACCTGGGAGTGGGGGAGCCCGACGAGATGGCCTTTCCCTCCGTGGTGAAGGCCCTCCAGTCCGAGGCCGCCAAGCCGGAAAACCGCGGCTATGCGGACAACGGCGGGGCTGACTTCAAGCAGGCCGCCGCCCGCTACATGAAGGGGCTCTTCGGCGTGGACGTCGACCCCGACACCGAGGTCCTCCATTCCATCGGCTCCAAGGCGGCCCTGTCCATCCTGCCCGCCTGCTTCATCAATCCCGGCGACTACGTCCTCATGACCGTCCCGGGCTACCCGGTCTTCGGCACCCACGCCAAGTATTACGGCGGACTCGTCCACAACCTCAAGCTCACCGCCGAGAACGGCTTCCTGCCCGACCTCGCCTCCGTGCCCGCGGACATCCTCGCCAAGGCCAAGGTCCTCGTCCTCAACTATCCGAACAACCCGACCGGCGCCTGCGCCACGCTCAAGTTCTACGAACAGGTCGTGGCCTTCGCCAAGAAGCACGGCCTCGTCGTCATCCAGGACGCCGCGTACGGATCGCTCCACTTCTCCGGTCCGCAGGTCTCCATCCTGCAGGTTCCCGGCGCCAAGGACGTGGCCGTCGAGCTGCACTCGCTCTCGAAGAGCCACAACATGACGGGCTGGCGGATCGGCTTCGTGGCGGGCAACGCCCTCATCGTGAAGGCCTACGGCGACGTGAAGGACAACTCCGACTCCGGCCAGTTCCTCGGCATCCAGAAGGCCGGCGTCGCCGGCCTGGACGACGTCTCCATTCCGCGCGCCATCGCCGCCAAGTATTCCCGCCGCATGGACCTGCTCGTGGGGGTCCTCGCCGGCCTCGGCTTCCAGGTCCGCAAGCCCGGCGCGGGCTTCTTCCTCTACATGCCCGCGCCGAAGTCCGCCACCGGCCCGTCCGGCACGGTGAGCTTCGATTCCGGCGAGGCCTTCTCGCAGTGGATGATCACGGAGCACCTCATTTCAACCGTGCCGTGGGACGACTGCGGCGCCTTCGTCCGTTTCTCCGTGACCTTCGTTTCGGACAAGGGCGAGGCCGGCGAGGGCGAGGTGATCGCCGAAGTCCGCCGCCGTCTGGCCCCCTGGAAATTCTCCTTCTGAGGGCGCAGGCCCTCCGCTTGTCGGATTGACAGGCGGAGGCCGCCGGGGCATCTTGAGGCTTCAGTCAGCATGGCCGGATAGCTCAGTTGGTAGAGCAGATGCCTGAAGAGCATCGTGTCGTTGGTTCGATTCCGACTCCGGCCACCACTTGAAAACCAGCCCGTCCGGCCAGCCCGGGCGGGCTGGTCCGTCTCACCTGCCGAAGAGCAGCCGCCAGAGTGAGAAGCCGTCCATCTTGCCGGGGGGCGCGGCAGGGGTGTCCTTGCCGGATCCCGTCAGGGTGAGAGTCTTGGTCTCCTCCTTCGATTCTCCGCTCTTAGTGGTCTTCTCCTTCCACTCCGCCTTCACGACGCCGAAGGGCGTGGTTTCATCCCGCCAGAGCAGCCCGTCCATCGTGATGGTCTGCTTGGCCACCAGGGGAGGGTCGGTGGCGGTGACCGTGCGCATCTTCAGTTTGCGGCAGGACCGTTCCTTGTCGCCCAACTTGACGGTCTCTTCCCTCGTCCCTTCCGGGGTCAGTTCGCTCTCGTAGGTCAGGTTCGCCCAGTCCATCAGCCATGCGATGTCCTCCGGCCGCATCCGGTAGGCGCCTTTCTTCGGGTTCTCGAAGACGATGGCGGCGGCGTTCTCCAGCAACCGGCTGGCGCCGGAGCGCCCGAGGTTCCTGGGCAGCAGCAGCCGGAGCGGGCCGCGCTCCTTGGAGCCCAGCCATCCCACCGGTTCGATCGTCAGCCAGGCGCACGGCATGCCGCCGACTTCGCCGCCGTCGCAGACCGAAACCTTGAGCTCCGTGGTGGAGAAGACTTTCCCTTCACGGCTGCGCTCGAAGCGGTAGGCGGCCCAGCTGCCGTCCTCGGGAATCCGCTCGGCGAAGATCTGCCACTGGCCCCGCAGGGGACATGCGAGCGCCAGCACCATGAGAAGCGTGGGGAGCGGCCGCATGCCCGTTAGAAAGGCGATTTGCCCCGCTTTTGCCAGCCCGCACGAGCTTTTGCCCCCTTTGCCTTTGACTCATCCCTCCGCGCCCCTTGGATTGCCCCCCCTTCCGATGTCCGCCCAGCTCCAGTCCACGTCGCCCGCCCTCGCAGGGGAGTTCCGTGCCTGCCTGCCGGCGATTATCGGCATCATCGGGCTCTGAGCCCGCGAAACGGACCGCCTCCGGCGCCTCCCCGTTCCGCGGTCCTCGGAACGGCACCCTTCCTTTTCACCTCTCTCCCACCCACACCACCATGGCACGCTCCATCGAAATCTATGACACCACCCTCCGCGACGGCTCGCAGGGGCAGGGCATTCATTTCTCCGTCGATGACAAGCTGCGCATCGCCGCCGAGCTCGAGCGCTTCGGCATGGCCTACATCGAGGGCGGCTGGCCGGGCTCCAATCCCCGTGACGTCGAGTTCTTCGCCCGCGCCAAGAAGCTGAAGTTCAGGCACGCCAAGCTGGCCGCCTTCGGTTCGACCCGCCGCAAGGGCGTGCGCGCTTCCGAGGACGCCCAGGTCCGCGGCCTCCTCGAGGTCGACACCCCGGTGGTCACGATCTACGGCAAGACGTCCGCCCTGCACGTCCGTGAAGTGCTCCGCTGTTCGCCCGAGGAGAACCTTGAGATGATCCGCGACACGGTCGCCTTCCTGAAATCGCACCGTCGCGAGGTCATCTACGACTGCGAACACGCGATCGACGGCTGGAAGGAGGACTCCGCCTACGCCATCGCCGCCATGCTCGCCGCCGTCGAAGGCGGCGCCGACCGCGTCGTGCTCTGCGACACCAACGGCGGCTCGCTGCCTTCCGAAGTCGCGGCGGCCACCCGCGCCGCCCTCGCCGCGCTCAAGAAGACCGCCGTGGGCATCCACACGCACGACGACGCCGGCCTCGGCCTCGCCAACGCCCTCGCTTCGCTCGAGGCCGGCGCCTCGCACGTCCAGGGCACCGTCAACGGCATCGGTGAACGCACCGGCAACTGCGACCTCACCGCCGTCATCCCCTGCGCCCAGCTGAAGTTCGGCTGGAAGTGCGTCTCCTCGACAGCGCTCAAGGGTCTCGCCGGCCTCTCCCGCTTCGTCGACGGCGTGGCCAACCTCGCCCCCGATCCGCGCCGTCCGTGGGTCGGCACCGCGGCCTTCGCCCACAAGGGCGGCACGCACGTGGACGCCGTCCGCAAGTTCTCCGCCGCCTACGAGCATGTCGACCCGACCGTCGTCGGCAATGAACGCACGGTCCTCGTGAGCGACCAGTCCGGCCGCAGCAACATCGTCCTCAAGGCGAAGTCCCTCGGCATCGACCTTGACCGCGACTCTCCCGCCACCGCCGCCGCGCTCGAGGAGCTGAAGAAGCTCGAGCATTCCGGCTGGAGTTTCGAGGACGCCGAAGCCTCGCTGGCGCTCCTGCTCCGCCGCCACCTGGGCAGGAGCAAGGCCTCTCCTTTCGAAGTCGCTTCGTACCACGTCACCGCGCGCGGCGCCAAGGGCTCGGCCTATTGCGAGGCCGTGGTCCGCGTCAGCATCGCCGGCAAGGAGACCCTCACGGTCGCCGAAGGCGACGGTCCGGTGCACGCCCTCGACCAGGCCCTCCGCTCCGCCCTCGTGAAGTCCTTCCCGAAACTGGCGAAGGTGAGCCTCGTGGATTACAAGGTCCGCATTCTCGGCGGCGCCGACGGCACCGCGGCCAAGACCCGCGTGGTCATCCGCTCTTCCGACGGCAAGGCCTCCTGGGGCACGGTCGGCGTCAGCGAAAACCTCGTCGAGGCCTCGTTGCGGGCGATCGTCGACGGCTACGCCCACGCGCTCGCCTGAGGGTGGCGTTGACGGGCATGGCGGGGCGGGTAGGAATGCTCCGCCCCGCCATGCGCCTCCTCTCCGCTCTGCTTTGCTCCTGCGCCGCCCTGTGCGCGCAGACGAAGAAGGCCCCGCCGAAAATCTTCGACCTCGCCCCGCCGGGCACGGCCGGCCTGTCCGAGCTCCCGGCGCTTTTCCGTGCAGCCATGGGTCGCGCCTACACGGCCGACCTCCCCGCGCCGGCGCATCGGCTGAGCGACCTCACGTTCCTGTCCCAGGACCGCAAGGAGAGGCTCGACCTTTACCTCCAGCATGGTCGGGACCTGAAAGTCCGTCAGCCGGGCGTGCTGTTCATCCACGGCGGCGGCTTCACCGCCGGCGACAAGGCCGAATACCGTTCCGCCAGCGTGAGCGCCGACCTCGCGCGCGCGGGTTTCGTCGTCGTGAGCTGCAATTACGTCCTGGGCGCCAAGGACAAGCCGGGCGTCTGGCCGCGCAACATCGCCGATTGCCGCGCCGCCGTCCGCTGGATGAGAGACAACGCCGACGCCCTCGGTCTGGATCCGCAACGCATCGCCGTCGCGGGCGGTTCGGCCGGCGGCTACCTCGCGCTGATGGTCGGGCTGTCCGACGACCGGACGGGACCGGGCGGGGACCCTCAGGCGAAGACCTCCGCGAAGGTCTCAGCCGTCATCGACATGTACGGAGTCGTCAACTTTTCCAAGCATGGGACGGGATCCGTCCCCGGCCTCTCCGCGGCGGAGCAGGCTGCCTATCTTCCTGAGAACCAGTGCGACCCCAAGGATCCGCCCGTCCTCATCCTGCACGGGACCGCCGACACCACCGTGGCCCTGGAGCAGTCCGAACTCATGGCCGTGGCGCTGGCCAAGGCCGGCGTCGACCATGAGCTGGTCGTCGTCGAGGCGGCGCCCCACACCTTCGACCTGCATCCGCGGGGCAAGTCCTGGAAGCTCACCGGAGTCGTGGCGGGACGTCCGGCCGCGCGGGAATCGGGGAATGCGGACCTGACTCAGGTGACGCTGGAGTTCCTCCGGCGCGCCCTCGGGCAGTCCGCCGGCCGTTGAGCCGGCTCAGGGCTTGAGCCGGGTGAACACCGTCGAGCCGCGCATCTCCGTCTCGAACCTTCCGGTGTCCTCGAGCATGCGGTAGAACTTCGCGTAGCGCGGGGCGTTCACCTCCAGCTCGGGGTGGAGGCGAAGGAAGTCCTTCTTGAGGAACTCGACCTTCATCCAGCCGTCAGCCGTCTGCTGGGCGGCGGCCGTCGAGACCAGCGCCTCGATGAGTCCGTCGCAGGCCAGCAGCTGCTGGCGCCGACGTTCGGTCTCCGCCAGGCTGGAGGCGGAGGGCTGGGGCTGGGCTTCCGGCACGGGCGCTTCGGACCTGCGCCCACGGCCTTCTCCACGGCGCGACCGGGGTTCGCGGGCCGGCTTGGGCGGCTTCGCCGCCGCCCTCGGGGCCGTGAACTGGATCTCCGGCAGCATCCGTTCGAATTCGTCGAGCAGTGCGAGCGCCTCGGCCTTGGCCTTGGGCGCGAGCAGCCGGACCGCCTTGGCCAGGAGCTCGAGCGCCCGGCGGGGGTCGGACTTGGCCTGCGTCTCGGCGTCGATCCTTTCGCGCAACTCCGTGAGGTTGAGATAGTGGTGCGCCGTGGAGCGGAGCGCGCGGTGCGTCCGCTCTCCCATCACCACGATCCGAACGCCGAGCCGCTTGGCGTCCTCGACCACCGGGGTGAAGTCGCTGTCATTCGTGACGAACACCAACGTCGTCGGGGGGTTGGTCCCGGCGAGCATCTTCACGGCGTCGATCGTCATCCGCATGTCCGCGGCGTTCTTGCCGGGCGTGTAGCTGCGCTGGTCGACCAGTTCGAGCTCCGTCCACTCGACCGCCGCGGCCCGCCAGCCGCTGAGCCTTCCTTGGAAGTCTCCATAGGCGCGGGCCGAGATGAGCGGGGTGTCTCCGACGAATTTGCGCAGCGTGGGCAGGTGCTGATGCGAGACATTGTCCGCGTCCACCAGCAGCCCGATGCGCTCGTTTTCCCGGCCCTTGGCCGCTTCAGGGGTGGAGGTGGAGGCGGCGTCCGCCTGACGACCGCGCCGGGGGGAGTTGCTCCGGCCAGGAGCTTTCGCCCGGGGGGATCTGCTTCGGCTCTTGGGTTTGCTCACAGAGGTCGTTCCTCCCACTTAGCATCACCCATCGCAACCCCTATTCCCAAGTGTTCACGCTCGCCAGTCGCGATGAAGTGGGCAATAAATGTCTCATTGGTTGAAACTTTCCCCCTAGTTGACTGTAAAATAGGCGTAAAAACGAGCATGTCTCACCTTCTGGCATCCGCATTCATGGCTTTGGCGGCCTTGACCTCCCCGGGGGAGGGTGCGGCCGAGGCCAAGGAGCCCACCTGGAAGGCCAAACCCGGACCTTGGGGCGACCTGGAGGTCCACACCGCCTTCCTCGAGGCGCCTGACTCCCTGCTGGCCCTTTCCGCCAAGCCGAACTCCACCACCCGTTGGACTTTCGAGCAGATGAGCGAGGGGGCCGTGCGTGAGACCTTGGTTTCCTCCGGACTTTCCGCCGAACTGATTGAGAAGCTGATGAGCCCCGCGCGACGGGTGGCCACCGCCGCCGCCGTCACCCTGTATCCGACGATGGAGGAGCTCCTCTCGCTCAGTTTGGAGACCCGGTCAAAGCTGTACCTTGAGCTGGCGAAGCACCCCGTGAACGAGTTCCAACGGGATCCGGTCTTCATCGTCGGCCAGGACCTGGAGGACTGGCTGGCGACCTCCTCGCTCAACGCCGAACAACGCGACCTCTTCCGGAAACTGGTCTGGCGCCGCGGCTCCGCCACCGTCTTCAGCGACATCAGCGCCCTCCTTTCGCTCGCGCGCAACCAGGACGAGGTGCAGGCCGTGTTCCGTTCCGTGACGCGCGTCCGCACCCTCATCGTCGCCCTGCGGCTGCCCGTGACCGTGCCCCGCAAGGAGTTCCTCGACTACTGGAGCGGCGGACGTCCGGAGTCCCTGCGGCTGCCTTTCCTTTCCGCCGTCACGAACCGACGGGCCGAGCAGAAGATCGACATCTCGAACTTCCTGCCCTCCCTGATGCGGCAGAAGATCTACACCTACCCCGAGATCGAGCTCGGCGTGAAGGGGCGTTTCCCCGACTGCCACTGGACCTCCCTCAACTTCTTCGCCGTGACGCCCCAGGACTTCCTCCTGGACACCCGTCTGGCCGCCTCCTACCTGCTCGAGAAGTACGAGCCGATCGACGCTCCCTACCGTTTCGGGGACGTGCTCTGCTTCATGGACTCGGGTGAAGGACTGCACACCTGCGTGTACGTCGCGGACGACATCGTGTTCACCAAGAACGGGGACAGCATCCTCGCCCCCTGGGTCTTCATGCAGACGGCGGACGTGGACGCGGTCTACCGCAAGTCGCCCGCCACCCGCATCCAGGGCTTCCGTCTGAAGCGCTGAGACTTTTCCGCTGTCCCCGGCGGGAATCGAACCCACATCCTCGGTTTAGGAAACCAATGTTCTATCCGTTGAACTACGGGAACGCGGACAGGCATTCAGGGGCGGCCGCGGGCCGGCGGCAAGCCCTGATGAGGCGGTCTTCTTGACTCCCTCTGCGCGGCGGGCACTCCTTTCCGAGTGACTGCGCTGCTCCTTTCCGCCGAGGCCCCCCTGGTCATTCCCCATTGGGCCTGGGCGGCGTTCCTCGGCTTCGTCGCGCTCATGCTGGCGCTGGACCTCGGGGTGTTCAACCGGCACGACCATGTGCCGAGCTTCAAGGAGGCGGTGGCCTGGTGCGTCGTCTGGGTCTCCTTGGCGGTCGGCTTCGGTTTCCTGCTCTCCGCCTGGCGCGGCCCCGAGGACGCGCAGCTTTTCGCCGCCGGCTACGTGCTCGAACTGGCGCTCTCCGTCGACAACCTCTTCATCTTCATCCTCGTCTTCAGCCATTTCGCCATCCCCGACCGCCTGCAGCACCGCGTGCTCTTCTGGGGCATCATCGGCGCCGTGGTCATGCGTGCGGTCTTCATCATCGCGGGCGTCGCGGCGGTGGAGCGCTTCGCGTTCCTCCTGCCGATCTTCGGCGCCTTCCTGATCTTCACCGGCCTGAAGCTCGCGCTGGCCAGCGACGAGGGGCACGGGAAGGACGTCGATGAGCAGCTGGTGGTGCGGCTGGCGCGCCGGCTCCTGCCGGTCACCCGTCAGTTCCACGGCAACGCCTTCTGGGCCCGCGAGGACGGGCGCTGGGTCTGCACTCCGCTCTTCGTGGTGCTCCTGGTCGTCGAGGCCACGGACGTCGTGTTCGCCGTGGACTCCATCCCCGCCATCCTCGGCATCCTGCCTCCCGAGCTTCCCATCGAGGAGAAGCGCTTCGTCGCCTTCACCTCCAACATCTTCGCCATCCTCGGTCTGCGCTCGATGTATTTCGCCATCTCCGGCTTCCTCCAGTATTTCCGGTTCCTCAAGCCCGCCCTGGCCTTCATCCTCGGCTTCATCGGCGCCAAGATGATCCTGCCCTGGGCCGCCGGTTTCGGCGGGGTCGACGGCGCTCCCGCCGCCTGGGTGCCGGCCTCTCTCCTGCACGACGGACGCGTGCACGTGCCGACCGAGGTCTCCCTCTCCATCATCGGAGTGGTCATCGCCTTGGCGGTGGCACTGTCCGTCGCCTTCCCCAAGAAGCAGAGGGACTGAGGTTTTGGTGTTCCCTCCCGGGCGCCTTCGGGCCACCCTCGGCGAGGTGCTGACCAGCAGGCACAGGCGTTACCTCCCCCATCTGCGCGGCAGCCGGACCCTGCTGGTGTCCGCCGTGCTCTTCGGGATGCTCTACTCCGCGACGAGCGCCTTCGGGGTGCCTTTCCTGCTTTCCCGGGTGCTGCCTGCGGCCTTCGGCGACGCGGCCGAGCGCGCGGCGCCCCTGCTGACGTTTCCGGCCTGGACCGGATGGCCGCCTCTGACCCTGCCCGTGGGCGCTGAGACGCTCTTCGCGGTCGGCTTCCTGCCGGTCGTCTTCGTGATCCGCGGCGCCGCCCAGTTCGCCGCCAGCTACAGCGTCAACGTGGCAGGGATGCGCGTGGTGGAGTCGGTGCGTTCGGCCGCGTTCGCGCGCATCCAGTCCCTCCACCTGGGATACTTCGGGCGGTTCACCACGGGCGACCTGCTGCAGCGGCTGACGGGCGACGTCCTCTCGGTGCGGCTGGTGCTGGTGGACGTGTCGACCGACCTGGTCATCCAGCCTTTCACGCTGCTGTTCGCCGCCGGATGGGTGCTCTGGAGCTGCCTGACCCTGCCCGGCGGACTGTGGTTCCTGCTCGCGCTCGCGGTGATCCCCGTCTCGGTGCTGCTTGTCCGTGCGATCGGACGCGCCCTGCAGGCCCGCGCCCGGCGCGCCGCCGCCAACTCCGCGAGTCTGGGCGGAATCGTCGTCGAGAATCTCCAGTCCCCGCGCGAAGTGCGCGCCTACGGGCTGCAGGCCAGGGAGCAGGAGCGGTTCGGCGCCGCCTCCCGTGAGGGATTGCGCATCCAGTCCAAGATCGCCCGCTACGACAAGTCGCTGTCCCCGCTGCTCGAAGTGGCGGCGGCGTGCGGCGTGGCATGCGCCGTCTGGGTCGGGGCCGACGCGGGCATGCGCTATCAGGACCTCCTGGGCATCGTGGGCGCGATGTATTTCGCCTACGAGCCCGTGAAGAAACTCGGCCGGGTCAGCAGCCTGATGTCGCTGGCCGACGCGGGACTTGGACGTCTGGAGGAGGTCATGGACGCGCCGGTCGAGGTGGCCGACCGTCCGGACGCCCGGCCCCTCGGTCGGATCCGTGGCGACGTCGAGTTCCGCGGGGTCTCCTTCGGCTACGCCTCCGAGGACGTCCTGCGGGAGGTCAGCGTCACGATTCCGGCCGGTCAGTCCGTGGCCCTCGTCGGGCCCAGCGGCGCCGGCAAGAGCACCTTCATCAACCTCGTCCCGAGGTTCTTCGACCCGCGGCAGGGGGCCGTCCTCGTGGACGGCACGGACGTCCGCGCGGTCAGGCAGGCCGATCTGCGCGCCAATGTCGCCCTCGTCTCGCAGGAGCCCGTGCTTTTTGACGACTCCGTCCTGGAGAACATCCGCCTGGGTCGCCCTGCGGCGACGGATGCGGAGGTCCGCGAGGCCGCCCGGCTGGCGGGCGCGCTGCCCTTCATCGAGGGGCTGCCCGAGGGCTTCGCCACGCGGGTGGGTGAGCGCGGCTCGCGCCTTTCCGGCGGGCAGCGGCAGCGCGTCGCGGTGGCGCGCGCGTTCCTGAAGGATGCGCCCGTCCTCATCCTGGACGAGGCGACCTCGGCCCTGGACGCCGAATCCGAGAAGGGCGTGCGCGACTCCCTCGCCCTGCTGATGAAGGGCCGGACGACGCTCATCGTGGCGCACCGGTTCAGCACGATCCGCGACGCGGCGCGCATCCTCGTCTTCGAGGGGGGCAGGATCGTGGCGGACGGCACGAGGGAGGCGGTCTACCGGGACAACGCTCTGTTCCGCCGTCTCTGGGACGAGCAGGCGCAGGGGGCGGCCTGATGCGCGTCCTCATCGTCAAGCTCGGCGGCCTCCGCGCCGCGCTCGCCGCGACCGCGGGCATGCGCGCCGTGCGTGAGCGCCATCCTTCGGCCGCCTTCACCTTCGTCTGCCGTCCCGGGGCGGAGGCCGCCCTCGAAGGCTGCCCCGCGGTGGTCGAGTCGGTCCCGCTTGAGCCCGGCGCGGGTTCGCTGGCGCTGCTCTCGCGCCTGCGGTCGCAGCGGCATGACGTCGCCGTCCTGCTCGGCGGACCGTCCCCCGCGGCGCGGCTGGTCGCGCTCAGCGGCGCATCGCGACGGGTCTGCGCCGGCGCCGCGCCCTGGCATTGGTCGCCTTTCTTCCACCGTCAGGCCACGGCCCGGGCGGTCGATCCGCACGAGGCCGCGCGGGACCATGAGGTGCTCGCCCAGGCCTTCGGCTTCCAGGGCGAGCCTCCGGGAAT
>CAIOPO010000029.1 GCA_903860195.1 uncultured Opitutia bacterium
CCACGGCGAGCACGCCGCGCCCCTCTGCATGAACCCAGCCCGGCAGATGAAAGCCGGCCGCGATCAGCGGATTGTTCAGCCATCGGTCCATGAGGTTCTGTAATCTCGCCAGCAAGGCATCAGCGCCTTCCGGGTGTCGTTTCCTCAAGCGTCGGAAACTCCTTTCGAATTCATCGGAGGGGAGGATTACCCAAGCGGTGGACACTTGCCCACTTTCGTTTCGAGTCGTACGGATTCGAAGCAGGGTAGTCCCTAGACGAAGATAGGGTGTGATGGTAGGCGGTTAGCGGTTGGGAGCTCAAAAATCAGGGGCCGGAAATCGGATAGGATGCTTGGGCATTGGGTAGGCAGCGGCAGGTTTTGGCTTTAGGGCGGAGGGCGGGCGCGGCAGTCTGCGGACATGCCCCTGCTTCTGCTTGCGCTGCTTTGCCTGGTGTCGGCGGACGTCGCCGCGGTCGGACCGGTCACGACGCCGCCGGCGGAGCTCAAGCTCGACCCGTTTTACAAGAAATTCGTCAGCGCCGAGGGCATCCCGGTGGTGTCGTCGGGCGCGGTCAACGACTACGCGCTGCTGGAGACGGCGCATCTCGCCGAGCTGATGCTGGCCAAGCGTCCGGACGTGCGCGCCGCGATGATCGCCAACGGCTCAAGGGTCATCGTGATAGGATATCAGGAGTTCTCGACCGACATCCCGGAATACGCGCACATGAAGCCCAAGGACTACTGGGACGCGCGGGCGCGGGGTTTCGGGGGCTCGGAGCGGGATCCGGTCTGCTCGTGCGCGGAGGAGAACATGCTGGGCTATCCGGGCGACCCCTACGCGGCGGAGAACATCTTCATCCACGAGTTCGCCCACAACATCCACCTGCGCGGCATGGTGAAGGTAGACGCGACCTTCGACGGTCGGCTGAAGGCGGCCTACGACGCCGCGATGGCGAAGGGCCTCTGGAAGGGCAAATACGCCGCCACCAACCACCACGAGTATTTCGCCGAGGGGGTGCAGTCATGGTTCGACGACAACCGGGTCAACGACCACGACCACAACCATGTGCATCTGCGTTCTCAGCTGATCGAATACGACCCGGGCCTGGCCGCGCTCTGCCGAGAGGTCTTCGGCGACACTGAGCTCAAATACACCAAGCCCGCCAAGCGGCTCACCGGGCATCTGGCCGGCTACGATCCTGCCAAGGCCCCGAAGTTCGTCTGGCCGGAGAGATTGGTGGCGGTGAAGGCCGAGATCCGGCGCAAGGCGCAGGAGCGCGACCGCAACGCCAACGCTTCGCCGAAGGGAAAATAGGGATGGCGATAGGGACAGCGATAGGGACAGGGCTAGGGGCAGGGACAGGGATAGCGATAGGGACAGGGCTAGGGCTAGGGACAGGGCAGGGAGCTAAAGCCAGAGAATTCGAGATGAGCACATGTCCCTCGGGACTAATCTGTTTCTGATCTGGTAAACTAAGCCTCTGGGCCTCTCTCACTTAACTAGCCCTAACCCCAGCCCCAGCCCCAGCCATGGCCCTAGCCCTAAACTCCGCTCACTCTTTCCTCAATTCCTTGAATGCCGCCAAGGCGCGGTCGCGGCCGGCTTCGAGGCTGACCAAGGGAGCGGGATAATCTTTGCCGAGGGTGACGCCGGCCTCAGCGAGGACGTGCATGGGCGCGTTCCAAGGCTCATGGATCCATTCGTC
>CAIOPO010000030.1 GCA_903860195.1 uncultured Opitutia bacterium
AAATGATGGGCCAGTTGTACGAGTGGGTCGACATGGACGAGCTCACCGGCATGCAGGGCTACCGTTCGATGTAGTTCATCCGCGACTGCGGGCGTCGCGGCAGGAACTTCTTCCTCTACGTCCCGACGTCCATGCCCCACACCCCCTTGGGCGCCTCTTCCGACTTCAAGGGCAAGGGGCCGACGCCTTACGCCGAGACGCTCGCCGACATCGACCGAGCGGTCGGCGGCATCCTGCGCACGCTCAAGGAGGAGAACGTGGAGTCCAACACCATCGTGATCTTCACCAGCGACAACGGCCCCTGGCTCAATTTCGGCCGGCACGCGGGCAGCGCCGGACATTTCCGCGAAGGCAAGGGTACGACCTTCGAGGGCGGCGTCCGCGTCCCCTTCATCATCCGCTGGCCGGGCAAGGTGGAGGCCGGCGCCGTCTCCGGCGCCCTCGCCGCCAATCTCGACGTCGTTCCCACCCTCGTGCAGGCCTGCGGCCTCTCCGCCCCGGCGCTGCCGATCGACGGCGTCTCGATGCTTCCCGTCCTTTCCGGCGAGGCCGCGCGCGCCCGCGACGACTTCGCCTATTATTACGGAGACCGTCTGGAGGCCGTGCGCAAGGGGCGTTGGAAGCTGCATCTGCCCCACGCCTACCGGAGTTACGACGACATGCCGCCTCCGCCGAGGGACGGGGCTCCGTCCCAGACCTCGCAGAAGAAGATCGAACTGTCCCTCTATGACCTGGTCGCCGATCCCGGTGAGCGCGTCAACCTGGCCGACAAGAACCCGGAGGTCGTGAAGGAGCTTCAGGCGTTCGCGGACGCGGAACGCAAGCGTCTGGACGCGGGCAAGAGGCCCGTCGGACGCGCTGACTGATCAGGTCAGCAGCATCCCCAGCAGCCGATCGACGCAGACTCCGGCGCCGACCGCGCCCACCACGACGGCGGTCGTGCGACGCGCGACGCCATCGGGTCGGATGGCATCGAGTCCCCGGAAGGCCGCGGCGGCAAGGAGCACGATGCCGACCTGCGCCGTCTCGATGCCCAGATTGAAGCCGATGAGCAGTTCCGTCACCCCGGCGCGGTCCCAGCCTTCGAGCCGGTCGGCGGCCGCCGCCGCAAAGCCCAGTCCGTGCACCAGTCCGAAGGCCAGCGGCACCGCCCAACGCACCGGAATCAAGGCCCCTTTCCACGCCTCGTAGCCCGCCCAAGCGATGGTGAAGGCGATGACCGGCTCGATCCAAGGACCCGTCGGGGGCAGCTTTCCGGTGACCACCAGCGTGAGCGTGACCGCGTGGCCGACGGTGAAGATCAGCGAACGCAGCAGGGCGATGCGGACCGTTCCGGCGCAGAGGAACATCGCCAGCATGAAGAGGCAGTGGTCCCAGCCGGCCGGGATGACGTGCAGGAAGCCGGAACTCAGGAAGAACGCGAGGCCCGTGGCCGGCAGGTCGACGTCAAAGGAGGCCGTCTCGCCCGGAATCACGGCGGTCACCACCTGGTAGTCCATGCCCTTGCGGAAGTTGGTGAAGACCGTCCCGAGCTCGGCGGGGAAGGCGATCTCGATGCGGCGGGTGCCGCCGGCGAGCGACGCCTCCATCCTCGCGTTCATCAGCACCGGATAGCGGTCGGCCTCGCCCTGGCGCGCGGACTGCGTCCTGACCGCGGCGGCTTCGGGGAACTGCGCGAGGGTGAGCTTCACCGGCTCTCCGTCGGCCGTCACCTTCATCGCCGCGAGGAACTTGGCGGGCGCCGACGACATGGCGCGTTCCAGGGCCTCGGGCGCGAACATCAGCGCGTCCAGTTCGGCGACCGGAGCGTCCTTCGGGTATTTTCCGGTCAGGTAGGACGGCACGTCGAACTTCACCGTCAGGCTGAGCTTGCCGGAGTCCTCGGCGACCGCGATGCAGTTGGCCTCCTTCCACTGCGGATGGGCGGAGACGGCTGCGTTCAGGAGCGTCAGCAGCAGGGCGGGGAGGGCGAGCCGCATGGTCATAGCAGTCATGTAAGCCGAGGCCGTTCGAGACAAATGTGTCCGGTCAGCGAACCCGCAGGTCCTTGGCTTCGTAAAACACCTTCTCCATGAACAGCCCGCGCGCGGGGGCGGTCGGAATCTCGGCGGTGATGACGCGTTCATCGCGATAGTCGACGAGCCTTTGGGGCGTGAGCTTGCCCTCGCCGACCCGGATCAGGCCTCCGACCAGCCGTCGCACCATCTTGTAGAGGTATCCGCTTGCCTCGGTGACGATGGTGATGCGCGCACCGACCCGCTTGACGTCGAGTCGACGGAGGTCCTTCACCGGGTTTTCGCCTTCCATGCCCTGGCCGTGCATGGCTCCGAAGGCCGTGAAGTCGTGCTTCCCCAGGAGGAGCCTGGCGGCGCGTTTCATGGCCTTGACGTCGAGGGTGCGCTTGCGCGTGTCATGGCAGTAGCGGGCCTCGAAGGGCGAAGGCCATCCTTCGTAGATCTCGTAGCGGTAGCGTTTGCCCTTGGCGCTGAAGCGGCAGTGGAAGTTCGCCGGCACGCGGCGCAGGTCGGTGATCAGCAGGCCTTTGGGCTCGCTGGAATTGAACGCGAGCAGGAGGTGCTTGGCGGGATGCGGCCAGAAGGCGTCGAAATGGAAACGCTGTCCGACGCTGTGCACCCCCGCGTCAGTGCGGCCGCTCCCATGGACGTCGACCGTGTCCTTCAGGATGCGGGAGAGCCGCGCTTCGACCTCGGCTTCGACGGAGTAGCCGGTCTTCTGCACCTGCCAGCCGGAGTAGTCGGTGCCGTCGTAGGCCACCGTGGCGAGGAATCGTTCGGGCTTGAGCACCTTGCGGTCCGGCTTCGCCATGTCAGA
>CAIOPO010000031.1 GCA_903860195.1 uncultured Opitutia bacterium
CTGGCGTCGCATCGCATGGACGGCCGCGGGGGCGACGGCGGTCTGGCTCGCCCTGCAGACCTGGCTATTCACCGACCTCAACGGCGTCACCGCCTGGGGTCGCCAGTTCTGGCGCTCCTTCGGCGTGGCCTCGGGCAACGAGGAGACGCTTCCTCTGACGAACCCAGGCTACTGGTGGGCGGTCGGACTGTGGCTCGCCGTCCTGGTCGTGGCGCGCTTGGTCCGTTCCGGGACGCGTTCAGTCCGAGACGTGCCACTCGCCTTCGCCGTCGGCTGCTTCCTTTTCCACCTCGCGCTGCCATACAAGACGCCCTGGCTGCTGTTCCTGCCCGTCTGTCTGAGTCTGTCCGTCGCCTGGCCTCTGCTGGCCGAAGGACCGGTCGGCAGGCTGGCCGTTTCATTGAGCCTTGCGACGGCCTTCGTGTTCGCCTCCGGCATCGTGCTGGAGCGACACACGCGCACCCGCTTCCATGGGAACATGCTGACCGGGGAGATCGCGGAATACGGCGCGTCATGGCAGCGGGCGAATCCCGGAAAACCTTTCTATGTGGCGATCTCGGGCGGACACTACTGGCCGCTGCCGTATTACCTGCGCTCCTTCCAGGTGGGTTTCGGAGAGTTCGAAGGCGCGGAGAAGGCCCCCGTCAGGTTCCTCCCGGCCTACGACGCCAGCCGCCCGTCCGTGCCCGGTCATCGAACCTATTCACTGACCGTCCGTGACGGGGAGCAGTTCTGGCTGCTTTTGCAGGACGTCAAGGGCGTCAAGGCGCAGCTCGACGCCCCCGGCCTGCGGTAGGCCCTTGGTTGCCAAAGTCGTCCGAAACGTTTTCGTCCTCAGGCAGGCATGGAATCGACCCCCAGCATCCACAGCTTCTCCCACGACGCCTTGGGCTCGAAGTTCTGGGTCCGCATCGCGGACGAGGACGCCGTGTACGCCCGCAACGCCGCGGAGGCGCTGTTCCAGCGCCTGGATGAGGTCGCCCGCCTTGCCCCCGACGCCGAGGGCGGGCCGGTGGCGGCCGTCAATGCCCTCGGCCTCGGCGCCTCCTGCTCCGTCACGGAGGATTTCCGTTCGCTCTGGGACTTCTCCGCCACCTTCCGTGATGACACCGGCGGAGCCTTCGACTGCTCCGCCGGGGCCCTCTTCCGTTATTGGAAGCTCCGCGGGGAAGCCCCGTTCGATCCCGATGACGCCGCCTGGGCCGACGCCATGAAGGCCAATCGCGAAGGTCTTCTGGCTTCCGAAGGGGACAAGGTCGTCTGCGTGCGTCCCGGACGGTCCGTGGATTTCAGCGCGGTCATACGGGGCTTCGCCTTGGACCGCATGGCCGACCTGCTCGAGAACACCTGGGGCATCCATCGCGCCCTGATCATGGCCTCGGGCTCGGTCACTCTTACTTTGGACCCCCCGGGGGATTCCAACGGCTGGAGGATCGGCGTCGGGTCGGACAAGGAGATGCGTCTCTGCCGTTATGCCCTGGCAAGCAGGTCGCGGCCTCTCGTGGACGCCCGTGCCGGAACCCTGGCCGTGCCCGCGGGCCCCGTCCGCGCCCTCGCGACTTCCGCCATGGAGGCGGAGGGGATCTCGGCGGCCTCCGTCCTGCTGGGGTCTTCCGAAGTCGAGGACCTGGTGAACCGCGGCTGCAGCCGCGGCGCCTGGCTTGCCGACGGGACCAAGTCGGGTTCGCTGGGCTACTACGAGATCACCGACCGCGCTTAGTCGGTCAGGCGCCCGATGTCGTCGAGCAGCTTCTCCCGGCCTTCCGAGAAGAGGTAGGCGTCCGAGCTCAGCTTCCTCTGCGCCGCCGTCAGCACGTCCTTGGGAGGGCGCCGCGAGGCCATCAGCCTTCGCAGGTAGGTCTCGAGGTCGGAAGCCAGCGCCGGGGTGTCGAGCTTGAGGCGGACGATCTGCATGAGGACCGCCTGGTTGGATTCGTTCATCAGGTGCGCCCGCACCAGCACTTCGTCGGCCTCGGCCGTGCGCCGGGCGGCGATGAGCTTGCGGGCGGCCGAAAGCAGCAGCTGCGGGGGCGCCTTCGGATTGTCCAGCGTCCGGCGCAGGTTGATCATCCCCACTTCGGGCTGTCCGTCGGCGAAATAGGCCACGGCGCGGAGCGCCTCGAAGGCGGTGCGCGTCTCCGGCAGCCACTGTTCGCGTTCCGACCGCCGCTGCAGTTCGTCCAGCATCAGGATCGTCTCCCGCACCCGGCCTGCGTTGATCATGCATTCCACGTGGACGAGCACGAAGCGCTCACGGTTCGGGAACCGGCGGGCCTCGGCATGGCGCAGCATCCTTTCCGTCAGGGCGGTGTCCGCGGTGTCATTGCCGTAGCGGGCGACGTCGAGCATCGCCTGCTCGCGGCCTCCGAACTCACGGAGGCAGCGTTCCACGACCTGGTCGCGGCGGCTGCGGTTGGCCTCGCCGGGCAGCAGGTAGAGCGATTGCACGACGGGCGCCGGCTGGGACGGGTCGCTGATGGCGAGCAGTTCGAGGCAGTCGCGGGCGCCGGCGAGGTTGCCCGTCTCCTTGTGCCACCGCGCCTTCATTTCCAGCAGCGGGGCGGCCGACGGGTGCAGTCGCAGCGCCTCCTCCAGTCGTTGCATCGCTTCGGAGCGTTCGCCCGCCTCCCAGAGTGTCTGGCAGTTCAGCAGGTAGCCCTCCGCCGTGGCGGTCAGCGAACGCTCCCGGATGAAGGTGAGCGTCGCCGCATAGTCGCCCCGGAGGAAGAGCGCCTGGGCCTTGGCCAGTTCGAGTTCGCCGCGCACCTCGGGCGAGAGCGCGGGGTCCGGGAGCAGGCGCGCCGCCGCCGTCAGCACCCGTGCGTCCTGGTCCATCATCAGGCAGCGCTGGATGAAATGCCGTACGTGCTCCCGGTCCCGCTTCGCGAACTCCAGCGATTCCTCCAGCAGCTGGTAGGAGTCGAGCGGTCGTCCGAAGGCGAAGAAGAGATCGGCGCACAGCCGTTGCGCCTCGAGGTCGGCGGGCGACATCTGGGCGCCCGTGCCGATGAACTTGGCGAACTCCGCGTAGTCCTGGCGGGCCAGCGCCGCCTTGGCGATCTCCACGTAGTAGGCGCCCTTGCGACGCAGGTGGGCGTCGCGCCCCGGGCGGGTCGGAGGCAAGAGCAGCCGCGCCCTCGCCCTGGCCCTGGCCTCCTCGGCGCTCATGAACTTGGAAAGGACCCATTCGCCGGCGCTGTCGGGCAGGTAGAGGTACATGTCGGCACGCGTGGTGGTGGCCACGCCGTTGATGTACTTCTCCTTGAAGAGGTAGGCCTCGGAAGAGAGCACCCAGAGGACGATGGCGGCCAGCGGAGCCGCCACGGAAAGCCGACGCCAGTCCGGCCGGTATTTCTTCTGCCGATAGCCGAACTGTTCCACGATGATGAGCCCGAACAGCATCCTGCCCCGGGAACGGTCATCCGCCCGCTGACCGTAGACGAAGTGGGGCTTTTCCGCCATCGTGAGGATGTTCTGCCCGCGGCCGGGGCGGGCAAGCGCGTAGTGCCCTCAGACGTGTACCGCCGCCTGCTCGGGTGAATTTTCCGGAGGCAGGCAGGTGCGGCCGACGCAGACCTGCCAGCCCTTCGCCGCCGTCGAAGGGACGAGGTGCATGGGGCGCCAGGGCAGGGCGTGCGGCCGGGCCGATCCGTCGCCGAGGAGCGATTTCCGCAAGGCCTCCCAGTCGGCGTCCGGCCCGGCCTTCACGGTGACCATGCCGGTCGCTTCGCGCACGATTCCTTCCAAGGCGTGCGCCACGCCTGAGGGGACGTTGCGGCAGGCGCCGCCGTAGGCGCCGACGTGTTCGGCGAGCTCTTCCGTCCAGCCGCCGTCGGGGTCGAGCGCCGCGAGCGCCGAGAGCACGTGGATGAGAGAGGAGTTCGCGGCGGGCGTGGCGTTGTCGAACCAGTCCTTCTGCCGCACCGCGAGGTCCTCGCGTCCGGCGTCCGTGAGGAACCATCCCTTCTCATGCGGATCTCGGAAACGTCCGCGCGCTTCGCGCATGACACGGACGGCATGATCGCGGAGTGCGGCCGGGTCGGGCCCTCCGGCCCAGGCCGAACTGGACGCCGTCGCAAGCAGCGCCTCCGCGACCCAGACGTGGTCCGTGAGCGGGGCGGACGGGCGGGCGTCGAGCGCCTGCAGCGCCCCTGCGGCGGCTCCGGCCGCCAACGCATGCCAGTCCTTCCTGCCGAAGATCCACGCCGCCTTGGCGAGTCCGGTCGCGAGCAGCGCGTTCCATCCGGCCAGCGGGCCGTCGTCGCGCGCCGGCTGCGTCCGGCTGTTCCGCAGCGCGAGCAGCTTCTGTCGCTCGGCCCGGAAGCGGCCGCGCAGACCCGGACGCGGCGTCAGGCGCAGCACGTTGGCTCCCTCGAAATTCCCCCGTTCGGTCACCCCGTAGGCCTCGGCGAACGCCGTGGCCGAATCCCCCAGCGCCGCCCGAAGTTCGGCGGGGGTCCACACGTAGGTCGTGCCCTCGTGATGGTCGGTGTCGGCGTCGAGCGAGGAGGCGAACAGCCCGTCCGCCACCGACATCTCCCGCGTCAGCCACCCGACCGTCTCTTCGCAGACCTCCGCTAGCAGCGGGTCGCGGTAGCGCGCCCAGGCCTCGGCGTAGACGCCCAGCAGCTGGGCGTTGTCGTAGAGCATCTTCTCGAAATGCGGCACCGTCCAGGTGCGGTCCACGCAGTAGCGGTGGAAGCCGCCCCCGACCTGGTCGTAGAGCCCGCCCCGCGCCATCGCGCCGAGCGTGACCGTGAGCGCCGAATCGAGCCGCGCCGTCAGGGCCCGGTCGGCGCCGGCGGCCGCGGTGTTGCGCACGGCGAGGAGGAAGCCGAGCGTGGGCGGAGAAGGGAACTTGGGCGCGCCGCCGAATCCGCCGTGCTCGTCGTCGTGCCGGGAGCAGATCTCCCGCGCGGCTTCCAGCAGCAGGGCGGGCGAGGGCGCCGTGCCGTCGGCGTCCGGCGCGCGGGTCATGTGCGCGAGATTCCGGGAGATCGCGTCGGCGTTCGCCTCCAGCTCGGTCTTGCTGCGATGATAGAAGTCCGAGACGCGCATGAGCAGCTGCGGCCAGGGAACCACCCCGCCGCCGCGGTCCTCCGGCGGGAAGTACGTGCCGCCGAAGAACGGCCGGCCGTCGGGCAGGCAGAAGCAGTTGAGCGGCCAGCCTCCGTGCCCCTGCACCATCTGCACGGCGTCCATCATCAGCTTGTCCACTTCGGGCAGCTCCTCCCGGTCGACCTTGACGCAGATGAAGTGCCGGTTCATCAGGTCCGCGATCCAGGGCTGCTCGAACGACTCACGGGCCATGACGTGGCACCAGTGGCAGGAGGAATAGCCGACCGACACCAGCAGCGGCCTGTCCTTGGCCTTGGCCTCGGCGAAGGCCTCGGCCCCCCAGGGGCGCCATTCGACGGGGTTGTCCGCGTGCTGTCGCAGGTAAAGGGATCGCTCCTTGGCCAGTAGGTTCGGCACGGAAGCAACCTTGCTGTGATGCGGCCGGGCGCAACAAAGACCGCAGGTCCGAGGGCTTGCGGCTGGTCCCGTCGCTCCCCATCCTGCCCCGGATGCCAGCCCGTTCCCCCACCTTCTGCGCCCACGACGGGCCGATGCGGGCGCAGACCTGACCCGCCCATGGCTTCGATAAGGGTCCTGGAGGACAAGGTCGCCAACCAGATCGCGGCCGGCGAGGTGGTCGAGCGCCCCGCGGCGGTGGTGAAGGAGCTGCTGGAGAATTCCCTGGACGCGGGCGCGACCCGGGTGGTCATCGACTTCTCACGGGGAGGCAAGGCGCTGATCGTGGTCGAGGACGACGGACGCGGCATGACCGCGGAGGAGGCCTCCCTCTGCCTGCTGCGGCATGCCACGAGCAAGATCCGGGTCGCCTCCGACCTCGACCGCGTCGCGACCTTCGGCTTCCGCGGGGAGGCCATTCCCTCGATCGCCAGCGTGTCCCGGTTCACCCTTCAGACCCGCGCCGCCGGAGAGCCTTCCGGAACCGAGGTCCTGGTGCTCGGCGGACGCACCGCGCACGCGCGCGATCACGGGATGGCGGTCGGCACCCGCATCGAGGTCGCCAATCTCTTCCATCCCGTGCCGGCTCGCCTGAAGTTCCTCAAGTCGGAGGAAACCGAGTCCGCCCACATCATCCGTCTCGTGCGCCTTTACGCCGTGGCCCATCCCGCCGTGGGCTTCCTGCTGCGCGAGGACGGCCGTGAGGTTTTCCGCTCGCCCGGTGACGCCCCGCTGCTCGAACGGGTGCGGGAGATCTGGGGCCGTCAGGTCGCGGAGGAGGTCACGGTCATGCCCGCCTTCCAGCGCGAAGGGATGCGGCTGACCGGCCTGCTCGGGAAGCCCGGCGTGAGCCGCGGCACCAGGCAGGACCTCGTCACCGTGGTGAACGGCCGTCCGGTCGACAGCCGGACGATGGCCTTCGCGCTCACCGAGAGCTACCATACCCTCATTCCCAAGGGCCGGTATCCTCTCGCCTTCGTGTTCCTCGAGATCGATCCGGCCTGGGTCGACGTGAACGTCCATCCCGCCAAGCGCGAGGTGCGCTTCCGCGATGAAGCGAAGGTCAGGGGGTTCATCATCGGCTCCGTGCTGGCCGCCCTTCGCGCCCGCGGCGGCGACGGCCTGCCCGTGGAGACCCTGCCGGCCGCCGTGCCCGCGGCCACGCCGGCCGCCCCCGCCCTTGCGGGCCCTTCCGTGCCGCCGCCGGCGGTCGTGCCCGTTCCGCCCGCCGCTCCCGTCAGCGCGGGCGAGGCGTCGCGCTCCGCCGCCCCCCTGCGACTGGGGTGGAGGCTGGTCGGACGGCTGAGGGAGGAACGTGTCGCGTTCGAGACTCCCGTCGGACTGGTCGTGATGGACCTCGGAGCGGCCCACCAGAGGGTCCTCTACGAGGACATACTCTCCCGCTTCACCACCGGTTCCGCCGTCAGCCAGCCGCTGCTGGTTCCGCTGGCCCTCGAGCTGGAGCCCCTGCCGGCCGCCGTGCTCAAGGAGCGATCGTCCCTCCTCGCTTCGGCCGGCTTCGAGTTCGAAGAGTACGGCCGCAACTTCTGGCGTGTGGCCGCGCTGCCTTCCTGGCTCGATCCGGCCGGCGCGGAGGCCTTCCTCCGCGACCTCCTCGCCGAGATGGCGCGGAGGGAGGGGGATTTCGGCAGGTCGGAGCTCGCCTATGACGCCCTGGCGCGGCACGCCGTGCGCGGCGCGCGGCGGAAGGGGGGACGCCATGTCCGATCCGGAGATCCTCTCCTTGGCCGATGCGCTTTTCCGGACCTCGCAGCCCGGCGTCTGTCCGCGCGGCCGCCGCACCTTCGTGGAGTGGACCGACGCCGACCTCGGCCGGAGGTTCGGCTGATCAGCGCAGTCGGCGCCGTCCCGGCGTCGCCGGCTTGCCCGTGCGGAGCGCCTCGATCTGGTCGCGCAGCGCGGCGGCCTTCTCGAACTGGAGTTCGTCCGCGGCGGCGAGCATCTCCCGTTCCATGTCCGCGAGCACCGCGGCCACGTCACGGTCGGCCGAGCCTTCGCCGACCGCGAGCGCTTCCCCGGCGTCCGCCTCCACCAGACTCTCTTCAATCCGCCGCGTCACGCTCCGGGGCGTGATGCCATGCTTCGCGTTGTGGGCTTCCTGCCGCTTGCGCCGGTCGCGGCAGACCGTCAGGGCCCGCGTCAACGAGCGCGTCATCACGTCGGCGTAGAGCAGGACCCGTCCTTCGACGTGACGCGCCGCCCGGCCCGCCGTCTGGATCAGGCTCGTCTCGCTGCGCAGGAAGCCCTCCTTGTCCGCGTCCAGGATCCCCACCAGGCCGACCTCCGGGAGGTCGAGCCCTTCGCGGAGCAGGTTGACCCCGACCAGCACGTCGAACGCGCCCGTCCGCAGCCGGCGCAGGATCTCGACCCGCTCGATCGCGTCGATGTCCGAGTGCAGATACTCCACCTTGAGCCCCTGCTCGCGCATGAACGCCGTCAGCTCCTCCGACATCCGTTTCGTGAGCGTGGTGACGAGCGTGCGCATGCCGCGTCCGGCCGTCGCCTTCGCCTCGCCGATCACGTCCTCCACCTGCCCCGCCGTCGGCCGCACCTCCATGACCGGGTCCAGCAGGCCCGTCGGGCGGATGACCTGTTCGGCGACCACCTTGGACACCTCGTATTCATGCGGCGCCGGGGTGGCGGAGACGTAGACCACCTGCCCGACCACCTGCTCGAACTCGTCCGGCCGCAGCGGCCGGTTCTCTAGCGCGGACGGCAGCCTGAAGCCGAATTCCACCAGCCTCTCCTTGCGGGCCCGGTCGCCGTGATACATGCCGCCGATCTGCGGCCAGGTCACGTGGCTTTCGTCGATGAACGTGAGCCGGTCCTCCGGGAAGAAGTCCAGCAGGCAGCAGGGTCGCTCCCCGGGGGCGCGTCCTGACAGGTGCATGGAGTAGTTCTCCACGCCGGGGCAGAAGCCGGTCTCCCGCAGCATCTCCAGGTCGTGCTCGACCCGCATGCGGATGCGCTGGGCCTCCACCAGCCGGTTCTCACGTTCGAAGCGCGCGACCTGCGCCTCCAGCTCGGCGCGGATGGATTCCTGAGCCGACTTGAGCCGGCCCGGAGCGGTCACGTACTGGTTGGCGGGGTAGAGGTCGAACTTCTCCAGCCGCCGTCCCGGCCGGACGCTGACCGGGTCGAGTTCACGGATGCCCTCCAGCGTGTCCCCCCAGAACTCGAGCCGGACCGCGGACTCCATGTAGGCGGGCCAGACGTCGACCGTCTCCCCGCGGGCGCGGAAGGTGCAGCGCTCCAGCACCGCGTCATTGCGCGAATACTGGTTGGCGACCATGCGGGCGAGCAGTTCGTCCCGCCGCAGCGTCATGCCGGCCCGGAGCGGGATCATCGCGGCGAGGAAGTCCTCCGGGGAGCCCAGTCCGTAGATGCACGACACCGAGGCCACCACGATGACGTCCCGGCGCGAGAGCAGCGCGCTGCTGGCGCTGATGCGCAGGCGCTCGATGTCCTCGTTGATGGCGGCGTCCTTCTCGATGAAGGTGTCCGTCTGCGGCACGTAGGCCTCGGGCTGGTAGTAGTCGTAGTAGCTGACGAAGTACTCCACGGCGTTCTCGGGGAAGAACCGCTTGAACTCCGCGAAGAGCTGGGCCGCGAGGGTCTTGTTGTGCGAGATCACCAGCGCCGGCCGTTGGCGGCGCGCGATGAGGTTCGCCATCGTGAAGGTCTTGCCGGAGCCGGTCACGCCGAGGAGCGTCTGGCGCCCGTGCCCCGCGCGCAGCGAGGCGTCCAGCGCCTCGATGGCCGCGGGCTGGTCGCCGGCGGGAGCGTGCTCCGAGTGCAGGCGGAACTCCATGCTCAGCCCGGCAGTCCCCGGACGATCCACGCGGGATCGACCTCGGAGAGGTCCTTGACGATGCGATGGGGCCGCAGCGACGCGAGGGCCCCGGGCGCGTTCGTGGTGGCGAGCGCCACCGTCGTGAATCCTCCGGCCAGTCCCGCCTGGATGCCGGAGAAGGAGTCCTCGAAGACGAAGGACAGGGCGGGGTCTCCGCCCGCCAGCGCGCAGGCCTTGAGGAAGACCTCCGGGTCGGGCTTGCCCCTCGTGACGTCCTCGCTCGCCACCGCGCCGGCGAACATCCCTTCCAGTCCCTCGAACAGGCTGAACGACATCCGGAGGTTCTCCCGCGGGGTCGAAGTGCCGATGACGCAGGGGACGCCCAGGCTTCGCAGGCCGGCAGTGAGCTCCATCACGCCCGGCAGCAGGCGGATTTCACCCGTGCCGGCCGCCCGCCCGCGGCGGGCGTGTTCACGGTAGAGCGCCTCCTTGCGGTCGGCCAGCCGACGGATCTCGGCCGGATCACGGGTCCAGCCCAGGATCTCCGGGATGATGAATTCATTCCGCTTGCCGAAGCCGCGCTCAAAGTGGTCAGGGGGCAGCGGCAGCCCTTCGGACGCCGCCAGTCCCTCCCAGGAGAGCTCATGGGCGCGGGCGGAGTCGATCACGACCCCGTCCCAGTCGAAGACGGCGACGGCGCGTGCCATGCTCAGCGATGGTCCCAGGGCAGGGTCACCTTCACCGGGCGGTGCTCCCAGACGTTCATGGGCTCGAAGATCTGTCCCGGCGCGAGGATGCCGTTGGGGTCCAGCGCGCGTTTGACGGCCAGCATCGCGCCGACCTCCGCGGGCGTGTGCTGGAGGCGGAGGAAGGGCGACTTGGCGATGCCGATGCCGTGCTCCCCCGTGATGGCTCCGCCGAGCTCCACCACCTTCGTCATGACCTCATGGATCGCCGTCTCGGCCTTGCGGCGGTGCTCCGCGTCGTCGCGGTCGTACATGATGTGGACGTGGAAGTTGCCGTCCGCCGCGTGCCCGAAGGTGGGCGTCGCGAGGCCCAGCCGGTCGCGCAGCTCCCGCGTGTAGCGGATGAGCGGCACGTAGCTGCGGACGGGCACCACCACGTCCTCATTGAGCTTGGCGTTGCCCAGGGCGTACATCGCCTGGGAGCAGGTGCGCCTGATTTCCCAGAGCTTCTCGGCTTCGGCGGGGTCGTCGGTCTGCCGCGAGGCCGCTCCGTGCCGGGCGATCCACTGGCCGACCTTGGCCGCGTCCTCCGCCAGCGCGGCGGGGTGCCCGTCCAGTTCGAGCAGCAGGACGGCGTGGGTCGCGTCCGAACCCAGTTCGGCCGACGGGAAGACCTGGGAGCCCAGCCTGCGTTCGGCGGCGGCCACCGTCTGCGTGTCGAGGAATTCCAGGACCGACGGATTGAGCCGCAGCCGCATCAGCTCGGCGGCGGCCTCGAGCGCTCCTTCGTCCGTCCGGCAGGCGACGAGGAACGTGCGACGTGCGGCGGGGAGGGGCACCAGCTTGAGCGTGGCCGAGGTGATGACGCCGAGCGTCCCTTCGGAGCCGACCCAGAGGTCGCGTAGGTTCAGTCCGCTCACGAACTTCCGCAGCGGGGCGCCCCAGCGGACCTTTTCGCCCGTGGGGAGGAAGCCTTCGAGCGCGTACACGTGGTCCCGCACCACGCCGTATTTGGCCGCGCGCAGGCCGCCGGCGTTGGTCGCGATGTTGCCGCCGATGCTGCAGTGCTTGATCGAGGAGGGGTCAGGCGGGAAGAAAAGTCCGTGTTCCGCGGCGAGCTCGTTGATGCGCGCGGTGATCGCGCCCGGCTGCACGGTCGCCATCGCGGAGACCGGGTCGATCTCGATGCGCTCCCAGTGGTCGAGGCGGATGACCCAGCCGCCGCGGATCGGGGAGCTGGCGCCCGTGTTGCCGGTGCCCCGCCCGCGCACGGTGACGGGCACCCGGAGGCGGTTCGCCAGCCTCAGCACGACGCCGATGTCCTCCTCCGCCTCGGGGCGGATCACCGCCTCCGGCATGAAGGAGAGCCGCATGTTGTCGAAGGAGGCCGCGAAGCAGGCGTCCTCGTCCGTCAGCACCCGTCCGGCCCCGAGTTGCTTCAGGAGCTCACGGGTGGCCTCGGGATGGGTCTGCACGGGCGACGTCACCCCTTCACCAATGCAGGGTCAGCCCAGTTCGGCAAGCCACGCCGCCGCCTCGGCGTCGGAGGGCATGCGCCAGTCGCCGCGGGGCGAGAGGGCCACCGAGCCCACCTTGGGGCCGTCCGGCATGGCCGACCGCTTATACTGCTGCGAGAAGAAGCGCGTGAGGAAGGTCCGGAGCCAGTGGCGCAGCTCCTTGGCGTCATGGCGGCCGGCGAAGGCGTGTTCGGCGAGCCAGAGCACCTTGGCCGGCCGGAAGCCGTTGCGGACGACGTGGAAGAGGAAGAAGTCGTGCAGCTCGTAGGGTCCCACGATGAGCTCGGTCTGCTGGGCGATCGCGCCGTCCGCGCCGGGCGGGAGCAGTTCGGGGCTGACCGGGGTCGCCACGATGTCTTCGAGCACCGCCCGCTCGGGACCGACGTGCCGCGCGTGGGCGGCCCACGAGACCAGATGCCGCACGAGGGTCTTGGGCACGCCGATGTTCACGTGGTACATCGACATGTGGTCGGCGTTGAAGGTGCACCAGCCGAGGGCGGCCTCGGAGAGGTCGCCGGTGCCGATGACGAAGCCCCCGATCTGGTTGGCGGCGTCCATCAGTATCTGGGTGCGCTCGCGGGCCTGGGCGTTCTCGAAGGTGACGTCGTGCCGTCCCGCCGGATGGTGCAGGTCGCGGAGGTGCAGTTCCACGGCCGGCCCGATCGGCACCTCGCGGGACGACACGCCGAGCGTCTCCATTAGCTTGAGCGCGTTGAGGCGCGTGCGCGCCGTCGTGCCGGGCCCCGGCATCGTGACGCCCACGATTCCCTTGCGGTCGAGGCCCAGGCGGCCGAAGGCCTCCAGGGTCACGAGCAGGGCGAGCGTCGAGTCGAGGCCTCCGGACACTCCGAGGATGACGTGCTTCGAGCCGGTATGGCGGAGTCGGCGGGCGAGTCCGGTCGACTGGATCGCGAAGATCTCCTGGCAGTGCTCGTCCCGGCGCTGTGCGTCGGAGGGCACGAAGGGGTGCTGGCTGAACCTGCGACGGAGGCGCGGAGTCTGGCCGGCCGGATGTCCGAGCTCGAAGCGGACCTCGCGCACGGCCCGCGGGGCCGGCGTCCCGAAGAAGGTGCTGTTGCGCCGGCGTTCGGCCGCGAGGCGGTCGACGTCGACCTGCGAGACGATCAGGGCCAGGTCGAACCGGAAGCGCTCCGACTCGCCGAGGACGACGCCGTTCTCGGCGATCAGGCCGTGGCCGCTGTACACGACGTCGGTGCTGGACTCGCCCGCTCCGGCCGCGGCGTAGACGTAGGCCGCGAGGCAGCGCGCCGACTGCGACTTCACGAGGTCGCGCCGGTAGGCGGCCTTGGTCAGGAGCTCGTCGCTGGCGGAGAGGTTGCAGAGCAGGGTGGCGCCCGCCAGGGCGAGAGCGCCGCTCGGAGGTTCCACCGCCCAGAGGTCCTCGCAGAGTTCGACGCCCACGACGCAGTCGGGAACGTCCGTGGCGCGGAAGAGGAGGTCGGTCCCGAAGGGAGTGCGCGCACCGAGCAGGTCGATCTCCCTGAGGCCGGCGACGCGGGCCGAGGCGAACCAGCGCTGCTCGTAGAATTCGCCGGTGTTGGGCAGGTGGGTCTTGGGGATGACCCCCAGGACTTTGCCGCGGGACACGAAGGCCGCCGCGTTGAAGAGCCGTCCGTCCGTCTCCAAGGGCAGTCCTACCAGGCAGGTCAGCCCCAGCTTCTGGGTGGCCTCGGCGATGACCCCCAGGGCCTTCAGGGCGCCCTGCAGGAGCGTTCGCTGGCCGAAGAGATCGCCGCAGGTGTAGCCGGTGAGGCAAAGTTCGGGCAGGACGACCAGTTCCGCGCCCTCCTGGGCTGCCTTTTCCAGGGCTTGCACGCACAGGGCGGCATTGGCGGCAGGGTCGGCCAGCCGCAGGGCGGGGGACGCCGCCGCCACGGTCACGAAGCCGTTCTGGTGTAGAACCTTGGACATCTTGGACGCTGCAACCTCCATGTTCACCGTTGACCCTCGGCGGGGCAACCCGAAAGGTCTGCCAGCGCCGCAAGAAACGGCAAAACATGGGCAAATCAGCGTTGAATGAAGTCCGGGTGTTCTCACCTGCCACCGTGGCGAACGTCGCCTGCGGTTTCGACGTGCTCGGTTTCGCCATCGAGCGCCCCGGGGATGAGATCGTCGCCCGGCTGTCTTCCAAGCCGGGTCTCAGGATCGCCAAGATCACCGGAGACGACGGCCGCCTGCCGCTCGACCCCTCCAAGAACACCGCCGGGGTGGCCGCGCTGGGTCTGCTGCGTCACCTCGCCAGGCCGGATGTCGGGGTCGAACTCGAGATCCACAAGAAGATGCCTTTCGGCAGCGGCCTCGGATCGAGCGCCGCGAGCGCGGTCGGCGGAGCCTTCGTCGTCAACCATCTGCTCGGCTCTCCGCTGACCCGTCAGCAGCTTCTGCCCTTCGTCGTGGCCGGCGAGGCCGCCGCGGACGGGGCGTGGCACGCGGACAACGTGGCGCCCTGCCTGCTCGGGGGCATCACCCTCATCCGTTCCAACGCCGAACTGGACGTCATGGACGTGCCGATTCCGGACCGCCTCTGGGCCGCCGTCGTGCACCCCGACATCGTCGTCCTGACCAAGGTCGCGCGGGAGATCATGCCCCGTCACGTCCAGCTGGAGACTTCCACGCAGCAGAGCGGCAACCTGGGCGGGCTGCTGTGCGGCTTCTTCAAGTCCGATTACGGCCTGATCGGTCGCTCGTTGCATGACCTCATCGCGGAGCCCCATCGACAGCGGCTGATCCCCGAGTTCTACCGGGCGAAGCGCGCCGCGATGGAGGCCGGAGCGCTCGGCTTTTCGATTTCCGGCGCCGGCCCCAGCGTGTTCGCGCTCTGCGAGGGCGAGGCCTCCGCCCGCCGGGCGGCCGAAGCCGTCGCCGCCGTGTTCACCGCGGCGCAGCTGAAGGCCACTCCTTACGTCTCCCGCATCAATCCCAAGGGCGTCCATGTCGTCTCCGAGTCCTGAGCTGGAGTTCGTCTCCACCTCCAACCCGGGCCTGCGTGCCGGCCTGCGCGAGGTGCTGCTGTCCTCCGTTCCTCCGGGCGGCGGACTCTGGGTGCCCGTCCGCATACCCCGCCTCCCCGCCGACTTTCTCGAGGCGCATGCGGATTCCGATTACGCCGCGTTGGCTGAAGCGGTCATCGGTCCGTTCCTTGCCAAGGAGCTCGGGCCTGACGTCCTGAAGGCCCTCTGCCAGGAGGCCTTCAACTTTCCGGTGCCTCTGGTCCGACCCCGGGGGCTGCCTGCGGCCTCGGCGGGCAGGATTTCCGTCCTGGAGCTCTTCCACGGGCCTTCCGCCGCCTTCAAGGACTTCGCGGTCCGTCTGCTGGTGCGTGTGACCGCCCGGGTGCTCTCCGCGGAGCATCCCCGCTTCACCATTCTCGCCGCCACCTCCGGCGACACCGGTGGCGCCGTGACCGAGGCGTGCGACGGCGTCCCCGGCGTGCGCGCGGTGGTCCTCTATCCCCGTGTCGGGGTGAGTCCGGTGCAGGAGTCCCAGATCGCCCGCCGTCGGGCCAACGTGGTGGCGCTCTCCGTCGACGGCACCTTTGACGACTGTCAGGCGCTGGTGAAGCGGGCCCTGGCCGATGAGTCGCTCCGCCGGTCGGAGCCGCTCCTGACCGCCAACTCGATCAACCCGGTGCGACTGATCGCGCAGGTCCCCTTCGCCTTCCATGCCCGTCGTCTGGTGCCGCGCGGCCGCTCCCTGGCGGTCGTGGTGCCTTCCGGCAACCTGGGCAATGTCGGCGCCGTCCAGCTGGCGCGTCGCATGGGCCTGGACCTGGCGGCGCTCGTCGCCGCGACCAACGTCAATTCGCCCTTGCCGGAACTCTTCCGCACCGGCGTCTACCGCCCGCGCCGATCCGAACCGACCTTGTCCAACGCGATGGACATCGGCGCCCCCAACAATCTCGACCGCCTGCTGGCCTGGCGGGAGGGCGGTCCGGCCGTGTCCTCCGTGACGGTCGATGACGCGCAGACTCTTGAGGCGATGCGGCGCGTCCGTTCGGCCGGAGGCTACGTGATGTGCCCGCACACCGCCGTCGGCTGGAAGGCGGCCGAGGACCTCCTGGCCTCCGGCGGGGCCCCGGATGAGGCCGTCGTCTTCGGCACGGCCCACCCGGCCAAGTTCCCGGACGTGCTGCGTGAGGCCTTCGGCGATCCCTCCGTCTCGGCCTTCCCCGGGGAACTGCCTCCGCCCGCGCCCGTGAAGGTGGGCAACGATTTCGGAGCCCTGCGCGACGTGCTGCTTTCCGGGGCCGGCAGGGGCTGAAAAGCCGAAGGGCCGGAAGTCCGGCCCTTCGTTCAGACGCTCCGTACGCGGGGCGTCACTCCGTCTCCGACACCGCGAAGGTCACGTTGGTGATCTCGGCGCGGGCGAGGACGTCGAGCACGTTCATCACGCGCTCGTAGCGGGCGGCCTCCTCGGCCTGCACCGTGATGAGCATCTTCGTCTTGGCCTGTTCGGCGGCCTTGCGCATCTGCACCATCTGGGAGTAGAGCCCTTCGAGCACCTTGTCCTGGGGGGCGCCCAGCGGGTCCTCGTTGAGCGTGACCTCGCCGGTCTCGGAAATGCCGATCGTGACCTCGTCGGGGAGCTCCGTCTCCTGCGCCGTCTCGGCGTTGCCCGGGAGCGTGGTCTTGAGCTCGTGCTCCACCTTCACCGCGCCCGCCATGACCATGAAGAAGAGCATGATCACGAAGACCACGTCGATCATCGGGGCGATCTGGAATCCGGCGTCGGCCGGCGCCTCCTTGGGTGCCTGTTTCATGGGTTCATTCCTCGCGGTTCAGGCCGGAGAAGGCGATGTTGTCGATGCCCGCCTCGGCGCCCCATTCGAGGGCCTTGGAGATGTACTTGGCGTGGCAGTTGCGGTCGGCGCGGATGAGCAGGCGGAACTTCTCGTTGCCGCCCTTGCGCCGCTCGAGCTCCTTGGAGATGCCGTCCTTGTCGTTCGGATCCAGCTCGCGGTCGTCCAGCTTGTACTTCGCCTGGCCCGTGGTGGTGTCCCAGGAGATGTTGATGAGGCCGGCCGCGGCCTTGTCGTCACGCTTCACGCCGTGGCTGGCGACGGGCAGCGAGATGTTCTTGTCGACCTTGAGCACCTGCGACGACGTGATCGACATGAAGAAGATCAGGAGCACCAGGAGCACGTCGATCATCGGTGCGACCTGGAATTCCGGTTCTCCGTCCCCGCCTCCGCCTCCGCCTGCCATGGTGCTGGGTGCCCTTGAAGGTTAGGGTGGGGCGCTCAGGCCTGGGGCTGGCTGGCGGCGGCGTTCCAGTCCGGCTTCGCGGCGTAGATCTCCTCGTCGCCGATCTTGCGGCCGGAGACTTCTTCGTAGGGGAAGCTGCGGAAGAGTCCGCCGACCACTTCCTGGACGTCGTGGATGCCGTTCGAGATGCGGTTGCGCAGCAGGTAGTAGGCGATGAACGCAGGGATGGCGATGAAGAGGCCGGAGGCGGTGGCGACGAGCACTTCGCCGATGGCGCCGGAGAGCTTGGAGGGGTCGCCCACGCCGGAGGAGCTGAGGGTCTCGAACGCGCTCATCATGCCGGTCACGGTGCCCGTGAGGCCGATCATCGGGGTGCAGACCCCGATCACCGAGAGGTAGGAGGCGCTGCCCATCAGGTCTCCCTGGACGCGGGTGATTTCCGAGACGATCGACTCCTCGGTCATGTTCTTGCCGTCGGGGGCGAGGGCGACGCCGGCGCGGACCACGTCGCAGATCGGCGAGGCGTTGGACTTGGCGAAGGCGTAGGCGCCGACGTAGTTGCCGGCCTTGAAGAGCTCGCGGAGCTGGGTCACGTGCTCAATCGGAAGCAGCCGCTTGCGGCTGGTGTTGATGAAGCCCTGGACGATGAACCAGATCATGGCCACCGAGGCGATCGCGATGGGGTACATGACCCAGCCGCCCTCGTGGAAGAGGTCCATGAGGGTCTTCTTGGTGTGCGTCGCGGCGGGAGCGGCGGCGGCCGCGGCGGCGGCGGGGGCCGCCTCCTGGGCGCCGGCGAGGGCGGTGAGGAGCGCGAGCGCCAGGGTGGGCGTAAGCAGGGAGCGGAGGGTCGTCTTCATGAGTCTGACGTGGGGGTGTCGGGTTGGTATAGGAGGGGTTGGGTGAGTGGGCAAGGACAGTTAGCGGTTGGCGGACTGGTCGTCCTCGGGGCGGACCGCGTTCTTCTTGATGGTCGCATTGTCGGGCAGGAGTCCGGCCGCCGCCATCTTCTTCTGTTCGGCTTCGGCCTTGGCGACCTCCTCCTTGGGGAGGATCTTGCGGGCCTCGTCGGCCTCCTTGGAGACCGGATAGGTGATGAGGATGTCGCGCAGGTAGCGGTAGGACGTCTCCTCAAGCTTCTGTTCGCGGACGGCGGGGCCGTCCATGCCGCGGAAGGCCTGGGCTGCGCCCAGCAGGGCCTTGGGCACCTGGTCCTGTTCGGTGCCGTAGAAGACCGGCACGCGGAGGTAGGCGTTCATGGCCGCCTCATACTTGCGGGTGGCCAGGAGCGAGGCGCCCTTGACGATGTGCAGCCTGGCGAGCACGCCGGCGTCGTCCATCTTGCCGATGAGCTCGTCGGCCTCGCGGATGACGGACTCGTGCTCACCGCGCCGGGAGCGCTGGAGCAGGCGTGACAGCTGGATCTTCGTGGCGAGCTCGGGCTGGGAGGATGCTTCGTCCTTTTCAAGGGTGTCCAGGAATCCTCCCAGGGCCGCGTCGTTGTTGAGGCGGTCGAGGGCGTCGAGTTTGATCACGGTGGCCTCGAGCCAGAGGCTGCCGGGGACCTTCTTCAGGGGTTCGAAGAGCTTGATGACCGCCTCCACGTTGTCGAGGGCCTTGGCCGGTTCACCGCGGTTGACGAACGCGCGGGCCTCGACGAGCTTCGGCATCTCAGGCCAGATGACCTGCAGCACGTCCGAGAGCTTGCGGGTGTTGGTCACCTCCACGCCGCCCTGCAGGACGGAGCGCTGCACGGTGGCCTGGACCTGGTTGATGATGGCCTTCTTCGGATCCACGAGGGGCTTCGGCGGCATCACCGAGGTGTCCATCTTGAAGGGGTCGTTCACTTCCCACCGGTCGTTGCGGAAGACGAAGGTCTGGGCCGAGGCGGCGGCGGCGAGGAGCACTGCCGGCAGGATGGTGCGGAGGGTGCGCATGACGTTCAGAGCGAGAGGGAGAGGGTCTTGGCTTCGGTCGCCTCGGGGGTGTCCTTGATGCGGTCCTTCGAGAGCATCTCGGTGAGCAGCAGCTTGGCGTCGGGCCGCTGGTTGAGCTTCACGAGGAGCTTGGCGGCGCCCAGGTAGGCCTTGGCGGACCAGGACTCGTAGCGGCGCCAGCCCTGGTAGCAGCGGCGGTAGTACGCCACGGCTTCGGGCAGGCGGCCCTGGCGTTCCTCGATGAGTCCGAGCCAGTAGAGCGAGCCGGCGGTCTTCTCGCCGCGCCATTCCTTGGTCTTGGCGATCTCCTCGAAGCCCTTCTTGGCCTCGTCGTACTTCTGGGTCTCGGCCAGGCACTGGGCGCGGACGAACATGACGTTCAGCTCCTTGGACATGAGCGCGCGCGCCTCGATGGCCTCGTCGCAGAGCGCGAGGGCCTCCTTGAACTTCTTGCGGCGCAGCAGGATCTCGGCCTGGCCGGCGTAGCCGTAGTCGGCGTATTCCGACGAGCGGGCCACGGTCAGGATCGCGGCGAAGTAGCCCTCGGCCTTGGCAAGGTCGCCCTTCTCCAGCAGGTGGTCGCCCACGACGGCGAGGATGGTCGGGCTCAGCTCCTCGGGCTTGTAGTTGGCGGCGATCTTGCTGAAGTTCAGCTCCGTCTTGGCGGGCTCGCGGGTGAAGACGGCGAGCTGGCCGAGCGCGTAGAAGCCGCGGGCCTGGGCCACCAGCGAGTCCTTGTTCTGGTCAAGGCGCAGGAGCTTGCGCATCTCGGCCTCGGCGTCGGCGGAAGTGTAGGCGCCGGGTTCGGGCGTGGCGCCCGGGCGGACGCGCTTGACCTTCTTGGCGACCTTCTCCGCGAGGAAGCCGATCAGCTTCTCCGCGCCTTCCTGACGGCGGTCGTTGATGTTCTCGGCGACGGCGTCGGAAAGGATCTTGAGGGCGTTGTCCTTGGCGCGGGCGATGGAGGCCTGGCGCTCCTTCTCGATCACGGCCAGTTCGTCGGCCAGCTTGGCGGAGAGGGCCTTGACCTCGTTCTTGGCGGCGTCGATCGAAGGCTGCACGGGCGGGTTGGC
>CAIOPO010000032.1 GCA_903860195.1 uncultured Opitutia bacterium
CCCTCGGGGTCTCCACCTCGATGCTCTACAAATGGCGGGAGCCGAGCTCCCACGGCAGCGGCCAGCCCAACCCGCTGGAACGCGCCGCCCTGCTGCTGGAGGCCACGGGAGACCAGCGCATCGCGGACTGGTTCGCGCAGCGCGCGGGCGGACATTTCACGCCCGAGGAAGCGGACGCCTCACGGACGGAGCTGAGCAAGGCCGCCAACTCGCTGGTGCGCGAGTTCGGACTGCTCATCGCCGAGGTGGTGGGCGCCGTCGAGGACCACCGGGTGTCGGGCGAGGAGGCGCAGGAGCTGCGCGGACGATGGGACGCGCTCCGCAAGCGCGCCGAGACCTTCATCCGCGCCTGCGAACGCGGAGACTACTCCCCCCAGCCCTGACATGGCCGCCTTGCCCATCAGGAACTACGGCGATCCCGTCCTGCGGCTGAAAGGCGAGCCGGTACGCGAGTTCGGCCCGGCCTTGCGCGCCCTGGGCGACACGATGCTGGAGACGATGCGCGCGGCCAAGGGCATCGGTCTGGCGGCGCCGCAGGTGGGGCTCCCGCTGCAGCTCTTCGTCCTGGACGTGCGGGACGCGGAAGAGCGGCCCCGGCTCGACGGCAAGGAGGCCGATCCGGCCGCCATCATGCCGATGCTGATCGCGAACGCGGAGGTGTCGGTGCCCGAAGGCGACGCGGTGCCCTACGACGAAGGATGCCTGTCCTTCCCCGGCGTGCGCGGCGCGGTCTCCAGGGTCGAACGCGCCGCGGTGCGCTTCCGCGACGCCGACGGCGAACCGCACCTGCTCGAATGCACGGGCCTGCTCGCACGCTGCGTCCAGCACGAGCACGACCATTGCCAAGGAGTGCTTTTCATCGACCGCATGGCGGGGCCGGACGTGCTGCTGGCCGCATCCAAGATCAAGCGGATCCGGCGCGACACCGAGGCCGCGCTCAGGCCGGGCCGCAGGGGCTGAGCCCCTTACTTCTTCGCCGCCGGCTCGACCACGCGGAATTCGAGGTCGCCCACCGCGACCAGCTCGGTGCCCGCACCGCCGGAAATCCTGAAGGAGCGGCTGAGGCCGCTGGAGGCGGCGGAAAGCAGGCTCCACGACGCGCGCGCGCCGTCCAACGAGGCGGGGTCGCCGCCGATCACGGCCGCGACGGGCGCGCTGGAGCTCACGGCGACGCGTCCGTCGCGCACGCAGAGATGGCGCAGCAAGGCGGCGCCCAGGGCGGGCGAGGCGCGGTCATAGGACAGCAGCCATTCGCCGGTGGAAGCCAGACGGGGGATGAAGCTGCGTGCGTCGGCCAGGCTCAGCTTGGCCGTGAGCTCCTTGAGCGGAGCCTCCGAAGGCCCGACCGTGGTGAGGAAGGCCTCCGAAGCGATCACCCGGGAAGTGAAGGCGTCGCCGAGACGGATGAAGAGCAGGCCAGCCGAGCTGTCGGATGACAGGGGGAAAAGTTCGGCCCACAGGATGCCGACGGTGCGCGGCGTGGCGGCACGGTCCAGTTTCGCGGAGTAAGTGGAAGGGCCCTCGCCGGAGGGCGGGGCGAAATAGGCGTAGCCTCCCGCCGGCGCCGGCGCGAGGGCCTTCGGGTCGGCCTTGTCCCAGGCGGCGCGCAGCGACTGGACCAATGCGTCGGAACGCACGGGCTTGCCGTCGACGAAGGTGGCCGCGCCGACGAGATGCACCTGACGGAAGCCGCCGTCACGGGCCGCCTTCTGCAGACGCACCGCGGCGAGGGACGTGGCCATGGCCCAGTTCTGGCGGGGAATCTCCGTCTCATGGACCACCGGCTTGGTGAGGTCGGCCTTCTTCGCGGCGGCGACGGCGCGGAGCTTGACCAGGGAAGGCTGCGCGCGGCGGATCTGGTCCATGCCGTCATTGACAAGTTTCTGGCCGCGGGCGCGCACCTGCTCGGGCGTCTCGGCGAAAGCCCCGAGCGTGCTGCGCTTGATGGCGGCCGAAGCCACGATGCTGTTGCCCTGACGGACCCTTTCCTCGCCCTGCTGGACGAGACGCAGGGCGCTGCCCCACTCGGAAAGTTCGGCCCGGCTGAGGTAAGAGGGCACTTCGGCGTCAGGAACCGGAGGAGGGCCGGCCGGCTTGGGGTCGGCCGCGAGCAGGAGCAGGCTGGCGAGGAGCAGTTTCACGGTCAGGACTCGTCGAACTTGCGGGCGAAAAGGGCGTCCATCTCGTCGAGCAGCGCGGCGGCGTCCTTGCCCTTCGCGGAAAAACGGAGGCGGGAACCCTGGCCGGCCGCCAGCATCATGAGCCCCATGATGGACTTGCCGTTCACGGATTCATCATCCTTGGAGACGGTCACCTCGACCTCGGGGAACCGGTTGGCCAGACGGACGATCTGGGCCGCCGGACGGGTGTGGATGCCCATGCGGTTCTGGACGGTGAACTCGCGGGCGTTGGCCTCAGGGGACTCTTCCATGAAAAGGGGGATGACAAACGGGCTGGGAGCCACGCTTATTAAAGGGAAAGGGGAGGTCCGTTGCAAGGAGGGTCAAGGCAAATAAGGGGTTCAAGGGGGTTCGCTTGACCTTGGCGGGACAGCCCCCTCCAATCCATTCGAACAACTACCGCCGTGGCCAAGCCCGCAGTCCTCACCCACCCCGAGTCCCTGAAGCGCCCCGCCGGACCGTCGGAATACGCCAAGGACCCCGTGAACGCCAAGATGACCAAGGCGGAGAAGGTGGAGTTGTACACCAAAATGGCCCGTATCCGCCATTTCGAGCAGCGCTGCATCCGCGTCTACCAGCAGGGCAAGATCGGGGGCTTCCTCCACCTCTATGTCGGCCAGGAGGCCGTCGCCGCGGGCACGATCTCGCTGCTCGGCAAGCATGACCACGTGATTACGGGCTACCGTGACCACGGACATGCCCTGATGGTGGGCATGGGCATGAACGAGTGCATGGCCGAGCTCACCGGCAAGGTCACGGGCTGCTCCAAGGGCAAGGGCGGGTCGATGCACTACTTCGCGCCCGACAAGAACTTCTGGGGCGGCCACGGCATCGTCGGCGGACAGGCCCCTCTCGGCACCGGACTCGCCTACGCGGTCAAATACCTCGGCCGCAAGGGCTCCTGCCTCTGCTACATGGGCGACGGCGCCGTGAACCAGGGCGCCGTGCATGAGGCTTACAATCTCGCCGCGCTGTGGGACCTGCCGGTCATCTTCGTGATCGAGAACAACGGTTACTCGATGGGCACCTCGCAGGAGCGATCCACCGCCCATCCCGGCTGCCTGGCCAAGCGCGCCGAGGGCTACGGCATGGCCTGGGACGTCGTCAACGGACATGACGTCTACGAGGTCCGCGCCCGCACGGCCGTCGCGCTCAAGCGCGCCCACGAGGAGTCCAAGCCCACGGTGCTGGAGATCTTCACCTACCGCTACTACGGCCACTCGATGGCGGACCCCGACAAGACCTACCGCGACAAGGAGGAGATCAAGGAATACCGGGAGCAGAAGGATCCGGTGCTGCTCTTCGAGAAGGAGCTGATCGCCGAGAAGACCCTGACCCCCGAGAAGGCGAAGGCCATCAACGAGGCCGCGATGGAGGAGGCCGACGCGGCCGCCAAGTTCGCCGACGAATCCCCCGACCCGACGCTCGCCGACGTCACCAAGGACATCTACTGGGAGGAGGACAACCGCGGGCCGGACACCTCCTCCCGCGGCACCATCATCTTCGAATAAGACCCCGATGGCCGTCATGACCTACCGCGAGGCGCTCCGCGCCGCGATGCGAGAAGAGCTCCGGCGCGACGAGAACGTCGTGCTCATGGGCGAGGAGGTCGCCCAGTTCAACGGCGCCTACAAGGTGACCGAAGGGCTGCTCAAGGAGTTCGGGCCCAAGCGCGTCGTCGACACCCCGATCTCCGAGGCGGGCTTCATCGGCCTCGGCATCGGCGCCTCGATGCTCGGCATCCGTCCCGTGATGGAGCTGATGTTCTGGTCCTTCTCCTACGTCGCCTTCGACCAGATCGTGAACAACGCCGGCAACATCCGTTACATGTCCGGCGGGCTCATCAACTGCCCGATCGTGATCCGCGGCCCCGCCAACGGCGGCACGAACGTCGGCGCGACGCACTCGCACACGCCCGAGGCGATCCTCGCCTCGCATCCGGGCATCAAGGTCGTCTGCCCGGCCACGCCCTATGACGCCAAGGGGCTGATGAAGGCCGCCATCCGCGACAACGATCCGGTGTACGTGATGGAGAACACCATCCTTTACAACGACAAGGGCGAGGTGCCCGAGGACGACTACGTGGTGCCGCTCGGCGTCGCCGACGTGAAGCGCCAGGGCGAAGACCTGACCATCGTGGCCCACGGACGCGCGGTCATCACCTCCCTCAAGGCCGCCGAGATCCTGGAGGCCGAGCACGGCGTCAGCGTCGAGGTCGTGGACCTGCGCTCGATCCGGCCGCTGGACGAGGAGACCGTCCTCGCCTCGGTGCGCAAGACGCACCGCGTCCTCCTGGTCGAGGAGAACAAGCCCTTCTGCGGGGTGGACGCGCAGATCGCCTACCTGATCCAGTCCCGCGCGTTCGACGAGCTCGACGCCCCGATCCACCGCGTGTCCTCCGTCGACGCGCCGCAGATCTACTGCAAGCGGCTCGAGGACCAGCAGATCCCCAACCCCGCCCGCGTCGTCGCGGAAGCGCTGAAGGTGCTGGCCTGAGACCGACCGACTCTACCGATGGCCGAAATCATAGACATGCCCAAGCTCTCCGACACGATGTCGGTGGGCACGCTCGTTAAATGGAACGTGAAGGAGGGCCAGGAGGTCGCCTTCGGCGACATCCTCGGCGAGGTGGAGACGGACAAGGCCACCATGGAGCTCTCCTGCACGGTGCCCGGCACGGTGCTGAAGATCTACGCCGCCGCCGGCGCGCAGCTTCCGGTCGGAGCGCCCATCCTCGCGGTGGGCAAGAAGGGCGAGAAGGCCCCCGAGCCTTCGGCCCCGGCCGCCAAAGAATCCCCCAAGGCCCCCGCGGCCGCCACGCCGCCGATCCCTGAGACGACCGGAGTGGCCTGCGTGCCCCCGGCGCCCGCCGGCGGCACGGCCCCGTCCCGTCCGGCCGCCGACGGGACGCGCGCCAAGGTCTCGCCTTACGCCCGCCGCATGGCCGAGAAGGCCGCGCTCAACGCTTCCGCCCTCTCCGGCACGGGACCGGGCGGCCGCGTGGTCGCCCGCGACGTCGCCGCGGCGGCCGCGGCTCCCGCCGCGCCTTCGGGACCGGTCAACGTCTCCGTGCCGCCGCCCGCCGACGGCAAGGGGGTGCAGACGGACGGCGACCTGGCGGTCGGCGGCATGCGCCAGACGATCGCGCGCCGGCTGCTGGAATCGAAGGTCACGGTCCCCCACTTCTACCTGGAGGTGGAGGTCGACGCCGCTCCGCTGATGGCGATGCGCGAGTCCATCAACCGTCGGCTCGCCGAAGCGGAGGGCAAGGACGCGCTCAAGCTCTCGGTCAACGACTTCATCCTGAAGGCTTCGGCCGAGGCGCTCCGCCAGGTGCCCGCGGTCAACTGCTCCTGGGCGGGCACGAGCATCCGCCAGCACGGCGCGGTCCACCTCTCCTTCGGCGTGGCCCTGGACGACGGCCTGGTGACCCCGGTCATTCGCGACGCCCATGCGAAGTCGCTGCGGGAGATCGCCATCGACGCGAAGACGCTCATCGGCAAGGCGCGGGCGAAGAAGCTCACGCCCGCCGAGATGTCGGGCTCGACCTTCACGGTGACGAACCTCGGCATGTACGGCGTGTCGGGCTTCTTCGGCATCATCAACGTCCCCAACGCCGCGATCCTCTCGGTCGGCGCCACGGTCAAGAAGCCCGTGGTCGACGCCCATGACCGCATCGTGGTCGGCCAGCGGATGACGCTCGGCCTCTCGGGCGACCACCGCGTGATCGACGGCGCCGTGGCCGCCCAGTTCCTCCAGGCGCTCAAGAAGTCGCTCGAGGAGCCGACGGCGATGCTGATCTGAGCGCCCGCCTCAGGCGAAGGTACGCACCGCCGACAGGCCTCCGTCCGGACGGAGCACCTGTCCGGTCATGAAGACGGACTCGGGTCCGAGCAGCCAGGCGGCGAGCGCGGCCGTCTGCTCCGCGGTGCCGACGCGCTGAAGGGGGTGCCGCTTGGCGGCGGCCTCACGCTTGGCTTCCGCGTTGAGCAGCGGAGCGGCAAGAGGGGTGTCGGTCAGGCCCGGTGCGACGAGATTCACGCGCACGGCGGGAGCCCACTCGGCCGCCAAGGAACGGGCGAGGCCCTCGAGGGCGCCCTTCGCGGCGGCGATGCCGGCGTGCATCGGCATGCCCTGGACGACGGCGACGGTGGAGAACAGCACGACGGAGGCGGATCCGGAGGCCTTGAGAGCCGGCAACGCGGAACGGAGGGCTTCGACCGCACCGAAGAAGTTCACCTGCAGGTCGCGCCGGAAGTCGTCGTCCGTCATGCGATGGAAGGGCTTCAGCGCGATGGTGCCGGGGAAATAGGCCAGGCCGTCGAGACGCTCAGGCCAGACCAGCCCCGCGGGAGAGGCGGCGTCGAAGGGACGGACGGACGCCGCGTGCGACGCCGCCTCCCCGGGGTTGCGGGCGGCGAGATGGACGCGATGGCCGGCCCGGGCCAGTTGGCCAACGGTCGCGAGACCGATTCCGGTGTTCCCTCCGATGACGGCGATGTCGAGCGGCATGGCGGCAAGGTCAAGGGAGCGGCCGCGCGGTCAAACGCCCGTACGACTTTGACCGCGAAAAATAAAAGGGCCGGCCCAAGGCCGGCCCGTCGGAGGACGCGCGCGGCGCCTCACTTCTTCTTGGGCGCCTTGCGCGGAGGCTTCGGGTCGAGGTTGGCGCTGAGCTCCGCTTCGGTGAAGCGGGAGACGACTCCCTGCGAGGGCACCTGGGCCTTGGCGGTCCAGACGATGGCGTTCAGCACGAGCGTGCGCTGGCTATCATTGGACCAGCCGCGGTGGAAATGGCCGCCGGTGAAGCCGAAGCCGCGGCCGCCGTCCTTGCGCTGCACGGCCCAGGCGACGACCTGCGGCTTCTTCTCCTCGAGCACGAGCCTCTTGACGTCGGGATTGCCGGCGTGCGGGCCCTCGCCGCGGCTCATGGTCTCGGCGGGCGCGACGGCGGACAGGATCGGAGTGACTCCCTCCATGCCGTCCCGGAAACGCATGTTGAAATACCACTCGTCATTGGAACCGAAGGGCTTCACCCCGGAGCTGACGGGGTGGTCAGGCAGGGAGCGGAAGTCCGCGGTCCAATGGGGGTTCACGGACCAGTGCTGCTCGAAATATCCGCCCAGCCACTCCTTGAACTCCTTGGCGCCCTTGCCCGTCGAGGAACGGCCGACGGGAGGCGGACTCACGGGCTTGCCGTCGACGCTCAGCCAGCCGGCGCGCTCGTAGGCGGGCTCGACCGCGTAGTGCAGGCAGACGAAGCCGGTGCCGGCCGCCATCTTCTTCTCCAGCTCCTCGAGGTGAGGCAGCGCAGGATGCCCCCCGCCGCCGTCGGAATAGATGACGATGGTGTCGGCCTTGGCGACGCGCTCAGGGGCGGGCCACTGTCCGCCCAAGGCGACGTCGACCTCGACGAGGTCCGCGGCGCCCTGACGGAGCCCGGCGGCGAGCAGCTGGATGCCGGCGTTATGCTCATGCTCGCCCGGGCCATGGCTCGGACGACCGGCGATCATGAGGACGTTCTTCTTCTCGGCGGCGCCGAGCGAGGCGGCGGCGAGGAGGACGGCGAGGAGGGCGCGGGGCTTCATGGCGGGGAATCTCAGTCGCGCAGCACGACGTCCTTGATCTGCACCAGCATGGGCGGGCCGGCGTGCAGCTGGAAGGCGAGCACGCCCTCCTTGGCGCCGACGGCGGTGGTGTCGGTGACGTCGACCGTCTGGCGGCCGTTGATGAAATGCTGCAGGCGGCCGCCCTTGGCGACGACGCGGTACTCGTTCCAATCCTCGGCCTTGATGACGGCCTGGATCTCGTCCGACTTGCCGAGGGAGCCCTCGACGGCGAGCTTCGGCTTCTTGGGGTCGGACCCTTCGGAAACGGTCACCTTCTCCCCGCGCTTGGCGAGGATGCCGCGGCCCTTCTCCTCATAGAGGATGCCGGAGTAGGTCTTGCCCGCCTCGAAGTCGCCCTGATAGCCGGCGACGACGAAGCC
>CAIOPO010000033.1 GCA_903860195.1 uncultured Opitutia bacterium
CGCCCGCCGCCGCGCCCGCCAAGAAGTGATTCACCGCGCCGGGCGGCTCCCGGCACCCCGTTCTTTGAAGTCAGATGCCATTTTCGGTCCTCGCCGCCCTCGGCAACCCGGGCCTGGAATACGCGCATACCCGGCACAACGCCGGCTGGATCCTCATCGACGAACTGGCCCGACGGGCCGGAGCGTCCTGGACCGACGAATCGAGGTTTCCCGCCTCCGTCGCCCGAGCCGACCTGGACGGCCTCCAGGTCCACCTGGTCAAGCCCCTCACCTTCATGAACCTGAGCGGCGCGCCCATCGCGGCCTTCCTGCGTTACCGGCAGGTGGATCCTTCCGAGGTCGTCGTCCTGCATGACGACATCGCGTTCGAGCCGGGGCAGTTCCGGCTCTCCCTGGGAGGTTCCGACGCAGGCCACAACGGAGTGGCCAGCTGCATCAGCCACCTTGGCGAGCGTTTCGTCCGCGGCCGCATCGGGATTGGTCCCAAACGCCATCCCGCCCAGGACCTCGCCGATCACGTGCTCGGCCGAATGCCGGAAGCCGACCTGAGCGCTTTCACCGCCCGCATCCCTGACTTCATCCAATCCCTTTCAGTCCTCTTTTCCCGCGGCCTTCCCGCCGCCCAGAACATCACCAACAGAAAAACACCACCATCATGACCACCGCCACGCTCCGCCGCTCCTACCGCGCCAGCCTGATCCTCGACCTGCGCGGATCCGCCGAGGCGCCCGAGACCGCCATCGACCGCATCAAGGACGTGCTCAAGTCCGTCGAGTGCAAGGTCACCGAAGTCGAGAACCTCGGCCAGAAGGAGTTCTCCCGCGTCGTCGACCGGAAGTTCCCCTCCGGCCTCTACGTGCAGTTCCATTTCGAAGGCCCTGTCTCCGCCCCTGTCGCCTTCCGCGAGAAGCTCCGCCTCGACCGCACGGTGAACCGGATCCTCGTCCAGTCGGTCAAGTAACCCCCTCCCTCCCGCCCCATGGCCTCCTCCTTCAACCGCGTCATCCTCGCCGGCAACATGACCCGCGACCCTGAGGCGCGTTCGCTGCCTTCGGGCCAGGCCCTCACCAAGTTCTCGCTGGCCGTGAACCGCTCCTACACCACCAAGGAGGGAGAGAAGCGCGAGGAGGTCACCTACGTCGACATCGAGAGCTACGGCAAGCAGGCCGAAATCATCGCCAAGTACTGCGGCAAGGGCTCCGGCATCCTCGTCGAAGGCCGCCTCAAGCTCGACCAGTGGGAGGACAAGAAGACCGGCGAGAAGCGTTCGCGCCTCGGCGTCGTCCTCGAGAATTTCACCTTCATCGGCGGCCGCGGCCAGGGCTCCGGCGACGAGGGCGGCTCCGCCCCCCGTTCCCGTGGCGGCAACGACGCCCCTTCGGCCCCGTCCGACCAGGGCGGAGACGACGTCCCCTTCTGATCACCCCTTTCCAAACAAAAGCACATCATGGCATTCACCGAAGTCCTCCTGATCAAGCCCGTCGACGGCCTGGGCGCCGAAGGCGACAAAGTCCGCGTCCGCGCGGGCTACGCCCGCAACTTCCTGCTTCCGCAGGGGGTCGCCCTTCCCGTCAATCGTGCCAACTCCAAGCACATCGAGGCCCTGAAGAAGGCCCGTGAGGCCCGCGAAGCCCGCGACCTCGAGGCCGCCAACGCGACCGCCGCCAAGCTCGGCGCCCTCCGCCTCACCTTCGCCGTCAAGACCGGCGAGGGGGGCAAGATGTTCGGCGCCATCAGCACCGCCGAAATCGCCGCCAAGCTCGCGGAGAACGGTGTCGAACTGGAGCGCCGCCGCATCCACCTCGGCCAGGGGCCCGTCAAGCAGCTCGGAAAGCACGTCTGCCACATCCGCCTGCACACTTCGGTCATGGTCGACCAGGAGTTCGAGGTCGTCTCCGAGAACCCCATCGAGCCGGTCGCCGAAGAGGCTCCCGAGGCCGAGGACGCCGGCGAGCGGGCCAAGAAGCCCCGCAAGCCCCGCAAGGAGAAGGCCGCCAAGTCCGAGTGACCCTCGGACCCGCCGGTCCCGCGAAGGGGCGTCCGGGATGCCGGGCGCCCCTTCTGCTTTGCGGCCTGTGAATAGCCCCGTGCAAAAGGCGTGAACCCCGCCGCGGGTTTGATGCTGTCACGGGCCTTCCGGTCGGCACACTGCGTCCCTTCCATGGCCGAGAGAACCGCCCGCAGCCGCCGTCCCGAGCAGCCCGATTACGGGGACCGGGTGCCGCCCCACAACCTGGACGCGGAGCGCGGGCTTGTCGCGAGCATCATCATCGACGGCGGCGACACCTTGCAGCGCTGCCTCGAGCAGCGCGTTTCGTCCGACTACTTCTTCGACCCGAAGCATCAGGACATCTTCCGCGCCTGCGTCGACCTGAGCGTCGCGGGCTCCGGCGTCGACGAGATCACGCTCACCGAGCGTCTCCGACGCGAGGGCCGCCTGGAGTCCTCCGGCGGCGTCACGTACCTCAATGAGCTGACCGGACTGGTGGCTTCCACGGCCCATGCGCCGCACTGGCTGGCCATCGTGCGCGAGAAGCACTTCCTCCGTCAGCTGATCTCCACCGCGGTCACCACCGTGGAGAAGGCCCACGCCCATGCCGAGGGCATCGACCGGCTGCTGGAGGACGTCGAACAGTCCTTCTTCCGCATCAGCGAGGACCGCATCAGCGAGGACGCCGTCCACATCGAGAAGCCGATCGACGACGCCATGGAGCTCGTCGCGCGCATCATCCGGGACCGCAACTCCGTGCAGGGCATCCCCACCGGCTTCACCGACCTCGACTCCCTGACCTTCGGCTTCCAGGGCGGACAGATGGTCGTCGTCGCCGCCCGCCCCGGCATGGGCAAGACTTCCATCGCGCTGAACTTCATCGAGGCCGCGCTGTTCCCCAAGCCCAACTCAGGCCGCCCGCCCGCCCACGTGATGATGTTCTCCCTTGAGATGCCGGCGCGCGAGCTGGCCCTGAGGCTGCTCTGCTCCCGCGCCCGGGTGAACATGCAGAAGCTCCGCTCCGCCCATCCCGACGAGCGTATGCAGATGGACCTCTACGAGGCGGCCCAGGAATACAAGTCGCGGCCCTTCGTCATCGATGACAACGGCGGCCAGAACATCCTGGAGATCCGCGCCAAATGCCGGCGCGTGCACTCGCGGCGCAAGCTGGACATGATCGTCATCGACTACATCCAGCTCATCAACGGTCTCGATTCCGGCCTGCCCCGCGAGCAGCAGATCGCCGAGGTGTCCCGCAGCATCAAGGCCATGGCCAAGGAGTTCGACGTGCCCGTCATCGCCCTCGCGCAGCTCAATCGCAAGTCCGAGGACGAGGCCAGGCAGCCCCGCATTTCCGACCTCCGCGAGTCCGGCTCCATCGAGCAGGACGCGGACATCGTCATGCTCATCTCCCGTCCCACCGGGGCCCAGAAACAGGCCATCGAGGAGGAGGTCGAGCACTCTCCGGGCTGCTGGGCCAGGCAGCTCATCGTCGCCAAGAACCGCAACGGCCCCACCTCCGACATCAACTTGCTCTTTAACGGGGGACTTACACGCTTCGAGGCCCTGGCCAAGGAACAACCCTCCCCATGAACCGCCCCCTCCTCCGTCGCAGTCTTGTCGCCGCGGCCTTCCTGTCCTTCGTGATCGCGCCCTCGCCGGCCGGCGCGCAGGCCGCGGGCGCCTCCTCCCGGGGCGTGACCGCGCCGCAGAAGGAGCCCGTCGTCCGGGCGATCACCGTCAAGTCGGAGGGCGGCGAGATTTCCGAGCAGTATGTCCTGGGCCATGTCGCCCTGCGGGTCGGCCAGCCTTTCTCCCGCGACGCGGTCGCCTCGACCGTCAGGGCCCTTTACGGCACCGGCAAGTTCGCCCAGGCGGCAGTCCTGCCGAAACTCGATCCGGTCACCGGCCAGGTGGACGTGACCGTCGTCGTCGAACCCAGGCCGGTCCTTGTCGCGATTGAATTCGAAGGCGACAAGTCCCTCGTCGAACAGCATGTCTCCGGCTTTTTCAGCGACTCTGATCCGCTCGAAGGAATCAAGGTGGGGGAGCCGCTCGATCCCGCGGCTCTGCGTCGTGCCGAAGTAAAGCTCCAGGGTGAGCTCCGCAAGAAGCGCCCGTTCACGCTCCTCTCCTCGAAGACCGTGCCCGCGAACGGCGGCGTCAAGGCCGTCGTGGCCGTGCGTGAGGGCGTTGAACTGAAAGTCGATCAGGTCACCGTCGTCGGAGCCTCCGTCCTGAAGGAGTCCGAGGTGATCGAGGGCGCCGAACTCAATGCGTCCACCTGGCGCTGGTGGAAGTTTTCCTGGCTGAGCGACGGCGGCCGGCTCAATCCTGAAGAATATCGCCGTGACTGCCAGAAGGTCCGGGACTTCTACCGTTCACAGGGCTTCCTCGACGTGGAAGTGGAGGATTCCGACCCTCAGAAGTCCTGCGTCGTCAAGGACGTGTCCGGCGGATCCGGCTGGGTCGACGTCATCATCCGCGTCAAGGAGGGCCGCCGTTATTCCGTCGGAGCCATCTCCATCTCCGGCAACCGGCTCGGCGTCACCGACCCGGTCTTCTCGACCGAAAGCCTGCGCAAGGTCATCGACCAGCCCTCGCTGCGACGGGGCGCCCATTCGGCCAAAGTGGACCGGCTGGCCTCTTCCGACTGGTTCAATTCCGAGGCAGTCGAGGTAGCGGCTGACAAGCTCAAGGAGTACTACGGCCAGATGGGCTACCTCAACGCGCGGGTGGACGTCGCGCGGCGCCCCAATCTGGAGACCGGAGCCATCGACGTCTCGTTCTCCGTCGAGGAGGGACAGCGTTTCACCGTCCGCGCCTTAGAGATCCAGGGGAACACCAAGACCCGCTCCACCGTCATCGCACGTGAGCTGGCGCTCTCTCCCGGCGAGGTCTTCGACCTGGCCCGCATGCGCGTCTCTGAGGCGAGGCTGCGCAACACCCAGTTCTTCGAGGAGGTGCGCGTCGCCCCGGTGCCCACCAGCGTGCCCGGACAGAGCGACCTGCGTGTCACCGTCAAGGAAGGCCCGACCGGCCAGGTGAGTTTCGGCGCCGGCTACAGCACCGTCGAGGAGCTCGTCGGCTTCGTCGAGTACGCCGAGGGCAACTTTGACTTCTCCAATCCGGACGGCTGGTGGCGCGGAGGCGGCCAGAAGTTCCGTCTGCGCGTCTCCGCGGGCAACCTCTCGAACTCCTTCGAGCATTCCTTCGAGGAACCCGCCGTTTGGGACCGTGATCTCGCGGCCGGATACACCCTCCATCGTCGTTACAGCGGCTACCGCTCGTCCACCTACGACGTCATCACGCAGGGCGCCGGCGTCTATGTCCGGCGTCGCGTGCTCCCCACGGTCGAGGCCCGTCTCGGCTATGACATCCGGCGGGTCGAGGTGGACAACGTCACCGCCGCCGCGCCGCTCACCGTCCAGGCCGAGAACGGCAACCCCAAGACGATTTCCGGGCTTACGCTCTCCCTCGTGCACGACACGCGCGACGCGCTCAACTTCCCAACGAAGGGCGAGCGGGTGTCCCTCACCGAGGAACTGGCCGGCAACGGCATCGGGGGCGACGTCGATTACCTGAAGTCCGAGCTCCGCGCCGGCAAGTGGCTCCTCGTCTCGCGTGAGGCCGAGCAGACCGTCAGCCTCGTCGGACGCGCCGGCTTCCTGACCGGCGCGAGCGCCTCGTTGCCCTTCTACGAGCGCTTCTACCTCGGCGGCGCCTACGACATGCGCGGCTTCGACTACAACCAGGTCGGCGAGTTCTCCACCTTCGAAGGAGCGGCCTATGAGCCCGTCGGCGGACTCACCTACGGCTACCTCAGCGCCGAATACACGATCAAGGTCGCGGAGAATTTCCGGCTCGCCGCCTTCTATGACCATGGCGTGGTCAATTCGTCCGAAGGGGACCTGTCGTTCTCGGAGGCGAATTCGGACTGGGGTTTCGGCGCCCGCATCCTGCTCGGCGGGGCGGTCATGCGTCTTGATTTCGGCTTCCCCATCCAGGCCACCACGGACCCCGGCACCGGTTCGACCGTCAACGACACCGGAATGAGGTTCAACTTCAGCTTCGGCACGGTCTTTTGATTGCCAACCCGACGCGCCCCGGCATTTCCTAAATACATCATCATGAAGATCCTGTCCGCATTCCTCCTCCTGGCCGCAGCCCCCGTCTTCGCGGCCGCCCCCAATGTGGGCGTCGTCGACGTCGCCGAAGTCATGGCCAAGTACAACAAGGCCATCGAGACCAAGGCCGGCATCGACAAGTCCGTGCAGTCCAGTCGCGACGCCGTCGCCGAGCGCGAGAAGGAGCTGCAGGCCCTCCGCGCCGACCTCGAGAGCACGGTCAAGCGCTCCCAGGACCCGATCCTCAACGAGGCCGGCAAGCGATCCCTTCAGTCCGAGGCCCAGGTCAAGCAGGGAGCTTTCCAGCAGCGGCAGAATGAGTATGTCCAGTTCGTGCAGTCGGCCCAGGGGACGATCCAGCAGCGTGTCCAGGAGATGGAGCGCCAGGTCGTCGCCGACATCCGTGCGCAGGCCGAGAAGATCGCCAAGGACAAGGGGCTCCAGCTCGTCGTCCCCAAGGCCGTGACCTTCTTCGTCGACGGCTCCCTGGACATCACGGGCGACGTCATCAAGGCGCTCAACGACGGCTACAAGTCCGCCGCTCCCGCTCCGGCGCCCGCCCCGGCGCCCGCCGCAAAGTGACCTTCGCGCCCCTGACCAGCAGGGGCGCTTGATTTAGGGACATGCCCGTCTCCTTCACCCTCGCAGAACTCGCCCGTCACGTGGGCGCCGAGGTCGTCGATGGCGACCGGAACCGTCCGATCACCGGGGTCGCCTCGCTGTCCGAGGCGGGCCCCGACGACCTTTCTTTTCTCGGCAATCCCAAGTATGCGTCCGAAGTGGCCGCTTCGCGTGCCGGCGTCATCCTGGTGCCCCGTGCGTTCACGGGCGTTCCCTCGGACGGGCAGGTGTTCCTGCGCGTGGACAGTCCTTCTTACGCGTTGGCGCTCCTTTGTTCGGTCATCGAGTCCTCGCTCTGGCCGCGCCCCGCTCCCGGCGTCCATCCTTCCGCCGTGGTCTCTCCGCTCGCGCACGTCGCCGCCGGGGCCCATGTCGGACCGCACTGCCTCATCGATGCCGGCGCCCGCGTCGGCGACGGCGCCGTGCTCGAGGCCTCCGTCCATGTCGGCAGGGATGCTTCGGTCGGAGCCGGCTCCTGGATCAAGTCCGGCGTGCGCATCGGCGAATACTGCCAGGTCGGCGCGCGTTGCCGCCTGCAGCCGGGCGTCGTCATCGGCTCGGAGGGTTTCGGCTATGAAGTGGTCGGTGACGAAGTGCGCCGCATCCCCCAGGTCGGGACCGTCGTGCTGGAGGACGACGTGGAAGTCGGCGCCAACTCCACCTTGGACCGCGCACGTTTCAGCCGTACCGTCGTCGGACGGGGCACCAAGATCGACAATCTCGTCCAGATCGCCCACAACGTCCGCATCGGCGCCCAGTGCATGATCGCCGCCCAGGTCGGCATCGCCGGCAGCACCGTCATCGGCGACCGGTGCGTCTTCGGCGGTCAGTCGGGCGTCGGCGGCCATCTCACCCTAGGGGACCGCGTCAGGGTGGGGGCGCAGGCGGGCGTGCTGGAGGACCTGCCTTCCGACAGCTTCGTGAACGGGACGCCCGCCTTGCCCCTCGGGCTCGAGAGGCGGATCGTGGTCCTTTCCCGCCGGCTCCCCGACCTCTTCAAAAAGGTTGATTCGCTGGCGGCCGCACTGGACTCTCTCCGCAAGGACGCACGATGACTCTGCCCGCCATGAAGGTCTTCTCAGGCAACGCCAACCCGGGGCTTGCCCGCGAGATCTGCGAGCATCTCGGCGCGCCCCTCGGTTCCGCCACGGTCAACCGTTTCCCCGACGGCGAGACCTTCGTGCAGATCAACGAGAACATCCGCGGCACCGACGTGTTCGTGGTGCAGCCCACCTGCGCCCCGGCCAACGACCGGATCATGGAGCTGCTCATCATGATCGACGCCATGCGCCGCGCCTCCGCCGCCCGCATCACCGCCGTCATCCCGTTCTTCGGTTACGCCCGTCAGGACCGCAAGGACAAGCCCCGCGTGCCGATCACCGCCAAGCTGGTGGCCAACCTCCTCACCGCCGCCGGCGCCAACCGCGTGCTCACCGTCGACCTGCACGCCCAGCAGATCCAGGGCTTCTTCGACATCCCGGTCGACCATCTCTACGCCTCGCCGGTCTTCTATTCCTACATCCGCAACAAGCCGTGGATCCGCGAGGCCACCGTGTTCTCGCCCGACGTCGGCGGCCTGAAGTACGCCGCCGCCGTCGCCGACATGCTTGGGCTCCCCTACGGCTTCGTCGCCAAGCGCCGCACCAGCGCCACCACCGTCCAGGCCACCAGCCTCGTCGGCGAGGTCGAGGGGCGTGACATCATCCTGGTGGACGACATGACCGAGACGGCCGGCACGCTCACCGCCGCCGCCGAACTGCTCAAGAAGAACGGGGCCCGCTCGGTCCGCGCGGTCGTCTCCCACTGCATGATCCAGGAGATCGCCTACGACCGACTGCGGGCCGGCCACATCGACGAGGTCATCACGACCAACTCGGTGCCGCTCGAGACCCGCGGCCTGCCGATCACCGTGCTCTCCATCGCGCCCCTGCTCGCGGACGCAATCCGTCGCATCCACGGCAACAGCAGCGTGACGGACCTTTTCCCCATCAAGGGACATTGAGCGTCTCCCCTCAGAGGCGCGAAAAAGGCCGCATCGGACGATGCGGCCTTTTGCTCGGCGGGTCGCCCCGGTTCACTTGTTGGCCGACTTCAGGAACTCCAGGATGACCTGGGCCTGGTCCGAGGTGTGGCCCTTGTGGTCGGCGTAGACGCACTTGCCGTCCTTGAAGAGGAACGCGGAACGGCTGGCGAATCCCACCATGCCCTTCACCCCGAAGGCCTCGGTGACCTTCTTGTCCTTGTCGGCGAGCAGGCGGAAGGGAAACTTCTGCTCCTCCTTGAACTCCTTCTGCAGCTTCTCGCCGTCGGTGCTGACGCCGAGCACCTGCACCCCGGCCTTCTGCAGGTCGGCCCACGAGTCGCGGAGCGAACAGCCCTGCTTGGTGCAGCCGCCGGTCTTGGCCTTGGGGTAGAAGTAGACGAGCAGGTAGCCCTTGGCGCCTTCCTGGGCCAGGTCGACCTTGTTGCCGTCCTGGTCGTTCACCGAGACGGCCGGGAGCGAGGCGCCGACGGAGAGTTTTTCGGCGCCGGAGCCGAAGAGGGGGAGGAGGGTCAGGAGCATGGCGGGGAGGAGGGAGCGCATGGAAGCAGGTTGCCACCGGTTCGGACAAAAGGCAAACGTCCGCGGACGTGTTTTCGTGTCGCTAGACGGCCGCGGCGGAGCAGTAATCCAGCATGCTGACGGAAGTCCTGGCGACCATCCCTCACCGCCCCCCCTTCCTGTTCCTGGACCGGGTCGATGAAGTCCGTCCCGACGGCGCCACCTGCTCACGCACGTTCCGCGCCGATGAGCCTTTTTATTCCGGACATTACCCCGGGAATCCGATCACGCCCGGGGTGCTGCTCTGCGAGTCGGTCTTCCAGGCCGGCGCCGTTTATCTCACCAGGAAGCTGCAGGCCGAAGGCGGTTCCGCCGACGGCCGTACGCCCGTCCTCTGCCGCATCGAGGAGGCCAAGTTCAAGGGCATGGTCTTCCCCGGTGACAGCGTCTCCATCGAGGTCAGGCACGCGGAGACGCTCCAGCAGTTCCACTTCATGACCGGCGTCGTGCGGCGCGACGGCAAGGCCGTCCTGACGATCCGCTTCGCCCTCGCCCTGGTCGACAAGCCCGCCTGAACATGTCGTTCCTCGGAATCCAAGGCCGCACCTACCTCGTCACCGGCGTCGCCAACCGCAAGTCCGTCGCCTGGCACGTCGCCCGCACGCTCGAGGCCGAGGGTGCCAAGGTCGTCTACTCCGTCCGCAATCAGGCCCGCCTCGATTCGCTCAAGGGGCTGCTCGAAGGACGCCCGGTCCATCTCTGCGACCTGGAGCGCGAGGAGCAGACCTTGGCGCTCGCCGACGCGGTGGGCCGTGAGCACGGCCCCTTGGACGGCCTGCTGCACAGCGTCGCCTTCGCCAATTACTCCAAGGGCCTCCAGCCTTTCCATGGCACGGTGCGGCAGGACTTCCTGCAGGCCACGGCCGTCTCCTGCTTCTCGCTCGTGGAGCTCGCCCGCGCCCTGAAGCCCCACCTGAAGCCCGACGCCTCGGTCGTCTCCGTCGGCATCTCCTCGCAGGTCACCGCTTCGAGCTACGGTTACATGTCGCCCATCAAGGCCGCGCTCGAATCCTCCTCCAGGTTCCTGGCCAAGTCCTTCTCCGCCGACACCCGGATACGCTTCAACACGGTCAACGCCGGTCCGCTCAAGACCAGCGCCAGCGCGGGCATTCCCGGCTACCTCGACAACTATCTGCACGCGGAGAAGATGACGTTCCGCAAGGAGGCGCTGAAGACCCAGGAAGTCGCCGACGTCGCCGTCTGGCTGCTCTCCCCGCGGTCGAGCGGAGTGAACGGGCAGGGCGTGGTGGTGGACGCCGGCATGGGCTGGAACTTCTTCGACGAGGAGCTGGTCAAGGCCTCGAACCGCCTGCCCTGACGTGCGTTTCAGCCGCACCGCCATCAGCGGCCTCACGGCCGAGCTTCCCCCCGAGGTCTGGACTTCCGCCGACCTCGAGTCGCGGCTCGCCCCCCTTTACGCGCGCCTGCGCCTGCCCGAGGGAAGGCTGGAACTCATGACCGGCATCCGTGAGCGGAGGTTCTGGCCCGCGGCAATCCGGCCCTCCGCGGCTTCCGCGGCGGCCGGACGCAAGGCCATGGCCGCGGCGGGCGTCGGACCCGGAGACATCGACCTGCTGATCCATTCCTCGGTCTGCCGCGACCGTCTCGAGCCTTCCACGGCCGCCTACGTGCACGGCCTGCTCGGCCTCGGGCCCCAGGCCCAGATCATGGACGTCTCCAACGCCTGCCTGGGCTGGCTCAACGCCGTGGTGCTGGCCGCCGGACTCGTGGAGTCGGGACAGATCCGCCGCGCGCTGGTCTGCGCCGGAGAGGACGGCCGTCCGCTCGTCGAGCGCACGGTGCGCCTGCTCAACGAGGACGCCTCCCTGACCCGCGATGCGATCAAGCCGTACTTCGCCAATCTCACGATCGGCGCGGGTGGCGCCGCGGCGGTGGTCTGCCGTGAGGATCTCGCCTCCGCGGGTTCGATCAGGCTGCTCGGCGGCGCGGCCGAGACCGATTCCTCCGCCAACTCCCTCTGCGAAGGCGACTCCGCCTCCGACGAGCTCGACATGCGCACGGATTCGGAGGCGCTGCTCGCCGCCGGCGTGGCGCTCGCCGGCCGTTGCTGGAAACGGTTTTGCTCGGCCACCGGCTGGGAGGCCGGGACGCCTGACCGCATCGTCACGCACCAGGTGGGGCGGCGTCATTCGGCCCTGCTGTTCGACTCCCTCGGGCTGGACCCTGACCGGGACTGCCGCAGTTTCGACGTGCTCGGCAACGTGGGTTCCGCCTCCTTGCCCGCCACGCTCGCGCTGGCCCGCGCGGACGGGCGGATCCGCGCCGGACACAAGGCGGCGCTGCTCGGAATCGGCAGCGGCCTCGCCAGCCTGATGCTGGCCGTGGAGTGCTGAAGTCATGGAGCTGAGTCCCGCCGTCCGCGCCCTTCATCCGTTCACCACGCGGGATTTCTCCGCGCCTTCGGGCCGCATGAGCTACGTGGACGCGGGTCCGCCCGACGGCCGTCCCGTGCTGCTTCTTCACGGCAATCCCAGCTGGTCCTTCCTCTGGCGCGACCTCATCGGGGCGCTCATCGCAAAAGGACGTCGCGTCATCGCGCCCGACCACGTCGGAATGGGCCTTTCCGCCCGCCCCGGCGCCTTCCTCCGGCTGAACGACCGCATTCGCGACGTCGAGGCCCTGGTCAGCGCCTTGGGGCTGCGGGAGTTCGACCTCGGCGTGCATGACTGGGGCGGCGCCATCGGCTTCGGTCTGGCCGGCCGTAACCCGGGCAGGGTGGGGCGCATCCTCGTCACCAACACGTCCGCCTTCCGTTCCGACCGCATTCCCTTGCGCATCGCCCTCTGCCGCGTCCCGGCGCTGGGACGGCTGCTCGTCCAGGGCCTGAACGCCTTCGCCGGCCCCGCCGCGCGCATGGCCGTCGAGCGGCCGTTGAGTCCGGAAGTCCGTGAGGGCTTCCTGCTTCCTTATCGGACCTGGAGCGCACGCCGGTCCGTCGCCGACTTCGTGGCCGACATTCCGATGGAGCGCCATCATCCCAGCTGGGCGGCATTGGAGGAAGTCGAGCGGAGCCTCCCGTCCTTGGTCGGCAAACCGATGCTGCTTTGCTGGGGCTTGAGGGACTTCTGTTTTGACCGGTCCTTCTTGGACGGATTCAGGCTGCGCTTCCCGCAGGCCCGCGAGCTGCTCTTTCCGGACGCCGGGCACTATGTCCTGGAAGACGCCGGCCCTCCGGCGATCGAGGCCGCCGCGGACTTTTTGGGAGGTTTCTGAAGGGGTCTTGAGAGGGCTGGCAACCCCCTGTTAGCAACGTGTGAACAAGCGTTTCTTAAGCCGCGCATTAGCAGTCCTAAACCATTGATTTTCAGGATTTTAGAGATTCGTAAAAAGATTCACCGCGACCCCTTTTCCGGTTGCAGAAATGGGTGTGAAAAACAGGATTTTCTCAGCCCCGTTAAGCCGGGGAAAGACACCCCTTTTATCACTTCCATATGAGCGAAAATTCCGAGTCCAATTCACGCGGCAAGCATGCAGGGAAGGCGTCTTATGATGCCGGAGACATCAAGCGGCTGAAGGGGCTCAAGGCCGTGCGCGAGCGACCCGGCATGTACATCGGCGACACCAATGAGACGGGCCTCCATCACTGCGTCTACGAGATCGTCGACAACTCGATCGACGAGGCCCTCGCCGGTTTCTGCAAGCACATCAGGCTCGAGATCCACGCCGACGGCTCGCTCTCCGTCGAGGACGACGGACGCGGCATCCCCGTGGCCATGCATCCGGAGGAGAAGATCCCCACCCTCGAGCTCGTGCTCACCAACCTGCACGCCGGAGGCAAGTTCGACAAGGGCGCGTACCAGGTGTCCGGCGGACTCAACGGCGTCGGCGCCAAGTGCGTCAACGCGCTGTCCGACGCCTTCACCGCCGAGGTGAGCCGCGAGGGCGAGGTGCACCAGATGAAGTTCTCGCGCGGCGAGGTCACGCAGCCGATCAAGGTCGTCGGCAAGACCAAGCGCACGGGCACCAAGATCACCTTCCATCCCGACCCGCAGATCTTCACCGCCACGCAGGAGTTCAAGTATGACATCCTGGTCCGGCGCATGCGCGAGCTCGCCTTCCTCGTCCCCGGCATCGTCATCGAGATGAAGGACCAGCGCACCGACCGCTCCGACCGCTTCGAGTTCAAGGAGGGCATCGCCGAATACGTGGCCTTCCTCAACGCGAACGAGGAGGCGCTTTTCGACAAGCCCATCCTGATGTCGGCCGAGGTCGACTTCACCGACCTGGAGAACCCCCGCGTCATGGCCGAGGGCGAGAAGCCCGAGCCCGGGCAGCGCCGCATGACCGTCGACGTGGCCCTGCAGTACAACGACCGCTACGACGAGATGGTCTTCAGCTACACCAACCTCATCAACCAGCCCGAGGGCGGCACGCACCTCTCCGGCTTCCGCTCCGCCCTGACCCGCGTCATCAACCATTACGCCAAGTCCAATTCGCTCACCAAGGACAAGGACGCCAAGCTGACCGGTGACGACATGCGCGAGGGGCTCGTCGCGGTGATCTCCGTCAAGCATCCCGACCCCAAGTTCCAGTCCCAGAACAAGACCCGCCTGACCAATCCCGAGGTGGAGGGCATCGTCACCTCCGTCGTCGGCGAGCAGCTCAAGTACTACCTCGAGCGCGATCCCAAGACCGGTCGCCGCATCGTCGACAAGTGCCTCAACGCCGCCCGCGCCCGCGAGGCGGCCCGCAAGGCGCGCGAGACCGTGCGCAAGTCCGCCATGTCCTCGGGCGGGCTGCCCGGCAAGCTGGCCGACTGCTCCGAGAGCGACCCCGCCGTCTGCGAGCTCTACATCGTCGAGGGCGATTCCGCCGGCGGCTCCGCCAAGCAGGGCCGCGACCGCCGCTTCCAGGCGATCCTGCCCATCAAGGGCAAGATCCTCAACGTCGAGAAGGCGCGCATCGACAAGATCCTGTCCAACGAGGAGATCCGCACCATCATCACCGCCTGCGGCACCGGCATCGGCAAGCACGAGGGCGACGGCGCCTTCGACGTGACCAAGTGCCGCTACCACAAGATCGTCATCATGACCGACGCCGACGTCGACGGCTCGCATATCCGGACGCTCCTGCTGACCTTCCTCTACCGCCAGATGCCCGGCCTGATCGAGGCCGGCTACGTCTACATCGCCCAGCCGCCGCTCTACCGCATCAAGCGCAAGAAGCGCGAGCAGTACGTCGACAACGACCCCGAGCTCAACCGCATCCTGCTGGAGCTCGGCTCGGAGGACGTGAACCTGCTCCGCCTGCGCGACAAGCACGTGTTCCCCGGCCAGAAGCTCGACAAGATCGTCGAGTCGCTCGCCCGGCTCGAGGGCCTCGGCGCCGGCATCGC
>CAIOPO010000034.1 GCA_903860195.1 uncultured Opitutia bacterium
CCGGCGGCGGATCCTGGCCGAAGTCTGAGGCCGCTCAGGCCTCGGCGTCGATGAACCTGCCGCGCGACACGGCGGAGTAGGCGCCGATCGCCAGGGCGCACGCGCCGCAGAGCCAGAAGACCTCGCCGGAAGTGATCTGGAAAGCCTCGCGAGCCACCCATTGGACCCCGGCGGCGGCCAGGATGCCGACGAAGCTCAGGCTGCTCACCGCGCCCTGCACGGCCCCTTTGCTTTCCGGCGCCGGACGATGCTGCAGCACGGCGACGATCGGGACGATGAAGAGTCCGGCCGAGAAGCCCAACGAGGCCATGCAGATTCGGAAGGCGTCGGCTGTGACGCCGGGCATGCCCATCGGCACGGTGCTCAAGGCGAGACCGACGGCGCCCAGCGGGACAAGCCGATATTCGATGCGGCCGCGCGAAGCGTAGCCGGCGACCACGCTCCCAAAGCCGATGCCGAGGGCCAACGCGACGTTCATCATGCTGTTCTGGAACCCGGTGAGCTGCAGGATGCTCTTCCCGAAGACGACCACGTTCATCATCACCAAGGCCGAGATGAAATAGAATCCGGTGTTGCCCCAGCAGGCACGCCAAAGATCGCGGTCCTGCTTCATGATGCGGAGCTGACGCCAGAGATCGGTGACGGGATTGATGCGGACCGGGCAGCCGGGATCGGCCGCAGGCACCGGCGTGATCTCCCGGCTCAGCACCCAACCGCCCAGGGCGATCGCCATCAGAATCGGGCCGGCGACCCACTCGCGGCCCACTAAGACGTCCGAGAAGATCCCCGCAGCCACCGTCCCAAGGATGACGCCGAGGAAGGTGAGCAGCTCGAGGATGCCATTGCCCCAGGACAGCTGGTCGTGCGGCAGGATTTCCGGCAGGATGCCGTACTTCGAAGGCGCGAAGATCGCGCTATGGCAACCCATCAGGAAGATGGCGCAGAGCTTGAGCGGCAGGCTCTGCATGGCCAGGGCGAGCGTGGCGAAAGCCATGATGGCGACCTCGGCCTGCTTCACGCCGACCATGACACGCTGCTTGCTATGACGATCGGCCAGCCAGCCCCCGAGCATGGCGAAGAGGATGAATGGGGCGGAGAAGACAGCCGTGACCAGGGAGACCAGTCGGTCCTGCTCTGCGTCTCCGGCGGACGCGGCCGCGCTGGCCAGGAGCACCAGGATGACCAGCTGCTTGAGCGCATTGTCGCTGAAGGCGTTCTGGAACTGGGTCGCCATGAGGCACCAGAAGCCGCGCCGCCAGCCGGCGACGCCGATCTCATGGGCGATGGGCATGCGGCATCCCATCCCGGACGGGACGGGATGACAAACCTAATGCCCGGCTCAGGCGCGCAGGGCGGCGAACAGCTCCTGGGCGGACTCGGACTTGTTGAGCACGTAGACGTGCAGGCCGGGCGCGCCGGCCGCGAGCAGGCCGCGGGCCTGCGCGACGGCCCAGCGCACGCCGACGCGGCGCTGCGCCTCCTCGTCCTCGCCGCAGGCCGCGAGCTCACGCTCGAGCGCGGCGGGAATCCTGGCCTTGCAGAAGCCGCAGAAGCTGCGCGCCTGCTTGAGCGAGAGCACCGGCAGGATTCCGGGCACGACGGGGACGCGCACTCCGGCGGCGCGCGCCCGCGCCACGAAGCGGAAGTAGTCGGCGTTGTCCAGGAACAGCTGGGTGGTGACGAAGTCGGCGCCGGCGGCCACCTTGCCGGCCAGATGACGCACGTCGGAGAGGTCGTCCGGCGAATCGGGATGACGTTCGGGGAATCCGGCCACGGCCACGGAGAAACGGCCGGGGCGCTCGGCACGGATCAGCCGCACGAGCTCATGGGCGTGCCCGAAGCCTCCCTCGTGCCGCACGAAGGCGGCCTGCCCCTTCGGCGGGTCGCCGCGCAAGGCGAGGATGCCCGAGAAGCCCGCATCGTCGTAGCGTGCGATGAGGCCGGAAAGCTCCTCCCGCGTGTGGCCCACGCAGGTCAGGTGTCCGACCATCGGATAGCCCATGGCCACCAGCTTCGCGCCGTAGTGAAGCGTCGTGTCGCGGGAAGTGCCGCCCGCGCCGTAGGTGATCGAGGCGAAATCCACGCCCAGCCCCTTCAGCACGCGGGCCGCCTCAAGCATCCGCTCACCGCCCGCCGGGTCCTTGGGCGGGAAGAACTCCACCGAGACGGCCGGCCGGCCGGCACGACGGAAGACTCCGGGAAGAGGGTTTTCACTCATTCCTATCATCTTATCATGATAAGATGATGGATGTCAATCATCACCCCGCCGCCCCGTGCCGCCGTTGGCGGGCAGGTCACCGGGCAGGGCCACGTGGCAGGCGGCCACCATCCAGCAGAGCATCAGCGGGTAGACGGCCACGATGAAGGCGGCCGAGCCGAACATGCCGATGAGGACGGCGGCGCGCGCGCTGATGACGTCCCTCATCACCAGGAAGCAGAGCGGGACCAGGATGACGACGATCGCGGCCACGTAACCGATCGACGTCGTGCCGGAATAGAAGCCGTGGGAGCGCTCGAGATCCATGCCACAGTGACGGCAGGCCTTGCCCAGACGGAACCAGGACGCGAGGAGACCGCGCTCACCGCAATTGGGGCAGGCGCAACGGAGTCCGCGGGCGATGATGTCGCCCCGGGTGACCTTGAACTCGGCTTCGTCCATCCCAACAGGGTCCGCACGGGAAGCCCGATGACAAGCCCTGCCTTCTTATCGGCAGGGTCAGCACGCAGTGCTGACCCTACCAAGATACAAAAGCCGAACTACACCTTCAGGAACACCTTCTGACGCTTGAGGAACCAGAATAGCGCCCACTTCACGGCGAAGATGCCGGTGACCATGATCAGCGAGGCCACGGCGGGCGGGAAGGCGCGGGCGAGGCCGCCGAAGAACGCCTGCGCGGTGAAGTCAAAGCTCAAGAACTTCGACGACATGTAGATGAGCACGGAGTTCATGCCGATGACGGCGAAAAAGGCGCCGAATCCGCGAGCCCAGCCCCGGACGTCGATCGTCCAATAGAACAAGGCCAGCAGAAGGCTGCCCCAGCCGCAGGTCCACAGGACGAAAGAGCTGGTCCAGAGGTTCTTGTTCAACGGGAAGACGAAGCTCCAAAGGCCGCCCACCGCGAGCAAGGCGAGACCAGCCACAGCCAGCCCCGCGGCCTTGCGGTCGCCCGAGACTTCTTCCGTCGACCGACGAAGCCAGAGGCCGGCGAGGATGCCGAGCAAGGCGTTGCCGATCGCCGGCAGGACCGCGAGCAGGCCTTCAGGATCGTGGACGCCCTTGTGGAGCTTGCCAGGCAGGAGCAGGCGATCGACGTAACTGGCGAAGTTGCCCTCCATCGTCAAATCGCCCGGCGCGAAGCCCGGCGCATGGCCGAATGACATGATCGCCCAATAGCCGAGGAGGACGCCGACGAGCCAGTACCACAACCGCTTCGGGCTCTCGAAGCTGAAGACGAAGATCAGCTGCGCGAACATGCCGGCGAGGCCGATGCGTCCGAGCACGCTGCCGAAGCGCATGTTCTCGAGGCCCTTCCACTGGAGGCCGTTGTTGTAGATGATGCCGAGCAACACGAGAATGAGGCCGCGCTGGATGACCTTGCGGATGACTTCACCGCGGGCGCCTTCCGTCAGACGACGCGTCAGCGAATACGGCGTCGAGACGCCCGCCATGAAGAGGAACAGCGGGAAGATGAGGTCGTAAGCCTGGAAACCGTTCCAATCGACGTGCTTCAGCTGCGCATCGATCGCGCCGAGCCAGCCCCACTCGGTCAGCTTGAACAGCGCGAGCAGGATGCCGTGCCCTCCGACGATCCAGAAGAGGTCGAAGCCACGCAGGGCATCGAGTGACAGCAGACGTTCCGACTTCGGGGCAGGAGTCTCCATGGGGTGAGGCTTTTCTAGCCACATCCGATAGGAGGTCTACCTGCAAAAGGCCGAGAGGGCACGTGGGCAAGGTGACAAGGGGTCAAGGAGCTGCCCCGTGTCCACTTGCCCACGCGCCAGCCCGCCCCTTCGCCGCTTTGGGGCGCTTACATTCGCTCCACGGGCTCGATGCCGAGGAGGCGCAGGCCGGTTTCCATGACGGCGCAGGTACGCGAGCAGAGCATGAGGCGGCGGGCCTTCACGGCCGGGTCGTCGACGATGACGCTGTCCGCGGCATAGAACGTGCCGTAGGCGGCGGCGAGCTCGTGCAGGTACGTGCAGAGGTGGTGCGGGCGGAGTTCTTCGAGCGCCTGGTCGAGCGCGGCGGTGAACGCCAGCAGCTTGCGGGCGAGCGCGATCTCGGCCGGGGTTTCCGGATCGGTCGCGCCTTCTTCACCCTGCCCCACGGCGAGGCCGCTCTTGCGGAAGATCGAGCGGACACGCACGACGGCGTACATGAGGTACGGCGCGGTGTTGCCCTCGAAGGCGAGCAGCTTGCTCCACGAGAAGGTGTAGTCCATCGTGCGGTTCGACGACAGGTCGGCGTAACGCATGGCGGCGACGCCGATGGCCTTGCCGATGGCCTTACGCTCCGCTTCGGGCAGCTCGGGGTTCTTGCTGGTGACGGCTTCGTACGCGAGCTTCTCAGCCTGATCGATGAGCTCCTGCAGGCGCACAGGCTCACCGGACTTCGTCTTGATGGCCTTGCCGTCCTCACCGAGGATCGTCCCGAACCAGACGTGACGGAGACGCGGCAGCTTGCGGTCCGAGGCCTTGAACCACTTGGCGCCGGTCAGGAAGAGCTGCTGGAAGTGGTCCTGCTGGCGGCCGTCGGTGACGTAGACGATCTCATCGGCCTTGAAGTGCTCGGCGCGGTAGAGAAGCGTGGCGAGGTCGGTCGAGGCATAGTTTGAGGAGCCGTCCTTCTTACGGACGATGAAGGGCATCTTCGTCTCGGCGTCGCGCGAGAAGCGGGGCTCCTCGTCATGCCAGACCACGAGGGCGCCTTCGCTTTCTTCGGCCAGCCTGTGCTTCGCCAGCTCGGAGTAGACCTGGTCGACCTTGTCGCGGTAGAAGGACTCGCCGAGGATGACGTCGGTCTTGAGGCCGAACTGGTCGTAGATGCGCTGGCAGGCCGCGTTGGAGACCTCGACGATCTGTTTCCAGAGGGCGGTGTTGGCGGCGTCGCCGGACTGGAGCTTCGCGAGCTCGGCGCGGGCGGCGTCCATCAAGGCGGGGTCGGCCTTGGTGGCGGCGCTGCCCTCCTTGTAAAGGCGCTCGAGGTCCTCCAGCGCGGTCGGACTGGCGGCGTCCAACTGGAAGCCGGCGCGACGGATGGCGAGGATCAGGATGCCGAAGTTGGTGCCCCAGTCGCCGATGTGGTTGTCGCGGACGAGGTCGGCCCCGCAGAATTCGATGAGGCGGGCCACGGCCTCGCCGATGACGATCGGACGCAGGTGTCCGACGTGCATCTGCTTGGCGGTGTTCGGCGAGGGGTAGTCGATGACGACCTTGCGTCCGCCCATCAGGCGGGCCGCGCCAGCGCGCCACTTGGATTCGTCGCGATACTCACGGAGCCAGGCGCCGAGGGCGGCGGGCGTGAGCTTGAAATTGATGAAGCCCGGTCCGGCGACCTCGGCCTGGACCAGTCGCTCGTCGAATCCGCCTCCGGCGCGCAGGGCGTCCAAGAGCGCGGTGGCGAGGGCGCGGGGGTTGGCCTTGGCCTGCTTGGCCGCCGCAAGCACGCCGTTGGCCTGGAAGTCGGCGTGCCGGGGGTCGGACGGCTTCAGGTCAGGATTGAATCCCGGACCCAGCGCGGGCACGGCCGCGGCGGCACGCCTGAGCAGCGCGTCGAGTTCGCGGGCGGGATTGAACCAGACGGACATGCCACCAAGCCGTATGCCGCCCCGCCCCTTCGGCAAGCGAAGAAGGCCTGATAGGGCTAGGGACAGGGGCAGGGCTAGGGCTAGAAGAGGAGACAGGAGAACCCTGCCACCGCCTTGCTCTGCCACTCACTAGCCCTGGCCCTAGCCCTGCAATCTTACTTGAGCGTCTTCAGGTAGGCGAAGAGGTCCGTGACCTGTTCGTCCGTGAAGCCGTCGAGCAGGCCTTCCGGCATCAACGAACGGCGCAGATACTTGGCGAACGCCACCTCGGCCTTCGGGATGCGACGGTCGGCGCCGCCGGGCTGGCGGATCACGTAGGCCGTGGCGTCCTCGGAGACGTAGAAGGCCTCGATGACCTCGCCGGCCTTCAGCTTCACCTGGAAGATGCGGTAAGCGGCCTCGATCGCGGCATTGGGGTCGATGATGTTGCGGATCACGGCCTCCATGCCCATGGCGCCGGCGCCGGAGAGATTCGGTCCGATCTGACCGCCCTGCCCGTTGATCATATGGCACGATTGGCAGAGCGCGACGAGCGCCTTGCCCTTCGCAGGATCACCAGCCTTGGCCGACAGCGCGGTGAAACGCGCGGTCTTGGACTCGAGGGCGGCGAACTGCTCGGCGTTGAGGAGCGGAGGCGCGTCGGTGGTGCGCGTGATCCGCGCCCCCTTGCCGAGCCTGCCCCAGGCGGCGTCGCCGCTCGCCGAAGCGAAGACGAGCGAGTCCGGGAGCTTCTCGCCCGCGAAGGTGCGGGTCATGTTGGTGCGGATTTCGGCGGGCTTGCGCTCGACGTTCCAAATCCGGTATTCCGCGAGCGCGCCCTGCGTGCCGCCCTTCGGGGTGGACCACGCGATCGTGAGACCGGGCAGGTCATGGGCGGCCGCGACCTTGGAAGTGCCGGCGGGCTCGCCGTCCTGGTAGAGATGGATGACGCCGGCGGAGTCGCGCGTGACGGCGACATGCGTCCAGATGCCGGGAGAGAGGGGCTTGGAGGCGACCGCGGCGTCGTGGATCTGGGCGCCCATGTAGGCGCGGAAGACGCCGCCGGCGAAGTTCAGGTCCAGCACGCCCGGCGCGCCGAGGATGCTGTCATTGTTGTCCAGCTTGCCGTCGAGCCGCACCCAGGTCTCCACGGTGAAGGGC
>CAIOPO010000035.1 GCA_903860195.1 uncultured Opitutia bacterium
CGCCGCAGTGGCCACAGGGCTGGTGCTCGGGGTGGTGGACAGTCATAACTCGGGCCTGGGCGGGGGATGCTTCATGCTGATCCGTCTGAGCGACGGGCAGGTGATCGCATTGGACGGACGTGAGACGGCGCCGGCTGCGGCGAAGTCGGACATGTTCGTGCGTGACGGCAAGGCGGTGCCGGAACTGAGCCGCACAGGCGCGCTGGCCTCCGGGGTGCCGGGACAGGCCGCAGTCTTTCATGAGGCCGTGGTGAAATACGGAAAGCTGCCCTGGGGCGTGCACTGCGAAGCGGCCGCCAAAATCGCCGAGGCGGGCTTCCCGCTGTCGTCGGCCTCAGCCGCCCGACTCCTGGCGGTCGAGAAGGACATGGCGAAATTTCCTTCTTCGAAGGCGGTCTTCTTCGGTGCCGACGGTCGTCCGCTCAAGAAGGGCGAGCTCCTGCGTCAGCCGGACCTGGCACGCACGCTCCGTTCGCTCGGACAGGGCGGGGCGGACTGGTTCTATCGGGGTGAGTTCGCCAAGGCCGCGGCCCGATGGATGCGCGAGAACGGCGGCCTGATCACCGAGGCTGATTTCGCGGACTACGCATTGAAGCGCCGGACGCCGCTCGAGACGGCCTATCACGGACGCCGCATCGTGGGATTCCCACCGCCCAGCTCAGGCGGAGTGCACGTGGCCCAGATGCTCAACATCCTCGAGGCCAAGGGGACGATTTCCAAGGAAGACCAGCCGCACGTGATCGCTGAGACGATGAAGCTGGCCTTCGCAGACCGGGCCTTCTGGCTCGGCGATCCGGCGTTCACCAAGGTGCCAAAGGGACTGGCCGACAAAGAATACGCCCGACAGCTCGCAGCCAAGATTGACGTCACCAAGGCCACCCCGGTCAAGGGGCACGGCACTCCTCCCAAGGCCGATGAGCATGTTTTCGAAAAGCATACGACGCACTTCTCGGCCGCCGATGCGGGAGGCACCTGGGTGTCCTGCACGGCGACCATCAACACGTCCTACGGCTCGAAGGTGGTGGTCCCGGGCATGGGCGTGGTGCTGAACAACGAGATGGATGATTTCGCCGCCGCGCCGGGTGCGCCCAACGCCTTCGGCCTGGTCGGCTCCGACGCCAACCTGCCCGCGCCGGGCAAGCGTCCGCTCTCCAGCATGTCGCCCACGATCGTCTTCGAGGGAGAACGGCCGGTCCTCGCGGTCGGCGCCGCGGGAGGCCCGACGATCATCTCGCAGACTCTGCTGGCCATCCTGCGCATCCTGGATGACGGCAAGACACCTGCGGAGGCGCTGGCCATGCCCCGGTTGCATCAGCAGTGGAGTCCCGATGAATTGCGCGTGGAGAAGTCCATGCCGGATTCCGTGAAGGCGGACCTGCGGCGACGCGGCCATGTTTTGCAGGAGGTCGAGACCATCGGTTCGACGCAGGCCGTGGCTCAGCCGGTCAAGGACGGGCCTTTCATCGGATCCCATGATCCGCGGTCGAAGGAGGGAAGGGCGGAGGGATTTTAGCGGGAGCTGCTAGAAGCAGGGCGGGGCACGCAACACAAGCTGGCCAGCTGGCAAGTTGACACGTTGGCAGGGGGCGGAGCGCTGCAGGGCTAGGGCCGTGAAGGGCTGGGGCTAGGGTTAGGGCTAGGGCTGGGGCACGCAACACAAGCTGGCCGGCTGGCAAGTTGACACGTTGGCAGGGGGCGGAGATGCACAGGGACAGGGACAGGGGCAGGGATAGGGCTAGGGATAGGGATGGGGCTAGTTGTTAGAGGCATAGAGGATCAGGACGCGCCACTAGTTGACGGGTTGACCAGTTGACAGGTTGACAAGGGGCGGAGTGGGGCGGCCGACGAGGGTCGTCGGCCCTACCTTGGGCCGCCCTGCGGCGGCCAGCTAGGTCGGCACGCAGTGCCGACCCTACCTGTTTGGAGGGATCTCTTTCTGGCCAACCGGCCAACGGGTCAACTGGAGCGCGCCGGGCGGGGCTTCAGAAATTGACCGTCGCGATGACCCCGAGGCCGTGATAGTCACGCCATTCGGTGCGGCCCAAGGTGTGTCTCCAAAGGTAGTAGAGGCGGAGGTCGACGTTCTGGCGGGGACGGAGGATCACGCCGAAGGGGATCAGGCGGTTCTCGGTGAAGCGGTCGGCGTCGAAATCATAGAAGGCCTCGTTGTTGGCATAGAAGCCGCGGAAGAGGCCTTCTTTGTTGAGCAGCCAGTCGAGCTGAGGGCGGATGCGGATGCGGAAGCCTTGGTCGGCGTCGCCGTCGCGCCAGCGCCACTCGAAGCGGTTGCGCATGCTGAAGACGAAGGACTCGTTGAGCGGCACGGTCGGATTGACCTCGAACTCGAGCCGGAACCAGTCGGGACGGGAGGTCTCGTCGGCATTGTAGGCCTCGAGGAAGCTCGTGTTGAGCTGCAGCTGCCAGACCTTGTCGAGGTCATAGCGGACGCGCGGGCTCACCATCCAGGTGTGCACGTCGCTCACGGCGTCATCGACGCGCAGGTCGACATAATTGCCGACGCTCCACTTCTCGTTCAGCCGCAGCCAGACGGTGTTCTGATACCAGCCCTGGAAGCCCTCGGCATGCGCCAGGACGGGCAGAAGAACGGAGGCCAGGAGTGAGAACAGGCGCATGGGGAGGGGTGGGGGATGGGGGATTGAGGACGCAGGATGGAAGATGAAGGATGGGAGATGAAGGATAAAGGAGGGGCGGGGATAGGGCGGGGGCGGACCGTCGCCTTGCTTTGTCCTCCCTGTCCGGCTTGATTCACGAGGTGCGTCAGTCCGCCCCATGGATCATCCTCCTCGGCGTGTTGTCCAGCGTCGGCTGCGACCCGCAGAGGACGACGCGTGAGGCGCAGGCGAGGCGGGTGGAGCAGATGGAGCAGGCATTCCGCGCGGCGCACGCCCTGGCCAGACCCCGGGTGGCCGCGATCGCGGTGCCTGATTCCGACTACGTGAAGCTGCCTTCCGAGGAGCTGCTGAAGCGCACCCGGCTGCACGCCTCCAAGTTCGTGTCGGACCC
>CAIOPO010000036.1 GCA_903860195.1 uncultured Opitutia bacterium
TCCTACTCGCGCATGAAGGAGGAGCTCGAGAAGCAGGGCGTCATCTTCTGCGGCCCCACCGAGGGCCTCCGGGACCACGCCGACGTCTTCCGCCGCTGGTTCGGCAAGGTCATCCCCGCCGGCGACAACAAGTTCGCCGCGCTCAACTCCGCCGTCTTCTCCGGCGGCTCGTTCATCTACGTGCCGAAGGGCGTCAAGGTGGCCCAGCCGCTGCAGGCCTACTTCCGCATCAACGCCCAGAACTTCGGGCAGTTCGAACGCACGCTCATCATCGCCGACGAGGGCTCCGAGGTCACCTACATGGAAGGCTGCACGGCCCCCAAGTTCGAGACGGCCACGCTCCACTCGGCCGTGGTCGAGCTGGTGGCGCTCAAGGGCGCCAAGATCCAGTACATCACCGTCCAGAACTGGTCCTCCAACGTCTTCAACCTCGTGACCAAGCGCGGCGTGGCGGAGGAGGACGCCGAGGTGCGCTGGATCGACTGCAACATCGGCTCCCGCCTCACGATGAAGTATCCGGGCGTGGTGCTGCGCGGCAAGCGCGCCCGCGGCGAGGTGCTCTCGATCGCGCTGGCCAACGACGGGCAGCACCAGGACACCGGGGCCAAGATGATCCACGCGGCGGACGACACCTCCTCCAACATCATCGCCAAGTCGATCTCGGTGGGCGAGGGGCGCTCCACCTACCGCGGCCTGGTGCACATCCCCCGCACGCTCCGCAACTGCCGCAACAACACCGAGTGCGACGCCCTGCTCATCAACGAGCACAGCCGCACCGACACCTACCCGGCGATCTCCGTCCGCGGCCGCAAGAACTCGGTCCAGCACGAGGCGAGCGTCTCCAAGGTCTCGGCGGAGCAGATCTTCTACATGATGCAGCGCGGCCTGACGGAGGGGGAGGCGATGTCCCTCGCGGTCAACGGCTTCGTCAACGACCTGGTGAAGGAGTTCCCGATGGAATACTCGGTCGAGCTCAAGCGGCTGATCGAGCTGCAGATGGAAGGGTCGGTCGGATGAGCGCCGTGGCCGTCGGCGGCGTCACCGATCCCGCCCTGCAGTCCGCCCACGCCGGCTCCGGTCCGTCCTGGCTGACGGAAGTGCGGCGCGCCGGCCGGGACGCCTTCGTCTCCCTGCCCATGCCCGGCCGCGATGACGAGCGCTGGCGCTTCTCGGACGTGCGGACGCTCTCACTCGAGGGCTTCACGCCCGCCGCGCGCCCCGCCGAGGCGGAGGCCGCCCGGCTCACGCGCGGCTCCGGGCTGACGCCCGACGCCGAGGCGACGCTGGTGTTCGTGGACGGACACTGCGTCAGCCGCGCGGTCCTGCCGGAAGCCCTCGTCCGCGCCGGGGTGATCTTCGCGCCCATCGAGGACGTGGTGCGGGACCGTCCGGAACTCCTCCGGGAAGAGGCCCTGCGCCATCCGGCGCCGCTCGGCGGAGGCAAGATGCTCGCGCTGCACCGGGCCTGGTTCGGTTCGGGCTACGTGCTGCACGTCCCCGAAGGCGTGGAACTCAGCCGGCCGCTCGCAGTGGTCCATTGGGCGCTGGCGGAGGACTCGGCGTCCTTCCCCCACGCCCTGATCCGCGTCGGCGCCCGGGCCCGGGCGGCGGTGCATGAATGGCGCCTGGCAGCCCGTCCCGGCCTCAGGTCCCTCTCCGTCTCCGCCACCGACCTCCTCGCCGGCCGCGGCGCGCGCGTCGAACGGCTCTCCGTGCAGAACTGGGGCTCCGCGGCCCAGTCCTTCGAGATCGACACCGTCACGGCGGAAGCCTCCGCCGAGGTGACCTCCGTCAACGCCGCCGTGGGCGCCCGTCGCGCCCGCCTCGAGAACGTGGTGCGCCTCGCCGGCGAAGGCGCCGACGTCCGGCTGCTCGGCATCGCCGTGGCCACCGGGGAGCAGGAATTCGACCAGCGCACGCTGCAGGTCCACGCCGCGCCCGGCGCCCGCTCCGACCTCCTGTTCAAGAACGCCCTGCTTGACCGCGCGCGCACGGTCTTCTCCGGCCTGATCAAGGTCGAGCCGGGAGCGCAGCGCACCGACGCCTACCAGACCAACCGCAATCTCCTGCTCTCCCCCGAGGCCGAGGCCGACTCCCTGCCCGGACTCGAGATCGAGGCCAACGACGTCAAGTGCTCGCACGGAGCGACGACCGGCCAGGTCAGCCCCGAGGAGCTGTTCTACCTGCTCGCCCGCGGCATCCCGCTGGCCGCGGCGCAGGAGCTCCTCGCCCAGGGATTCCTGGAGGAGGTGCTGACCCGCATCTCCGACGACGGCGCGGCCGAGGGCGTGCGCGGCATGCTCCGCGCCAAGTTCCATTCCTGATCCCCATGAGCGAAGACACCACCGGACAGAGGCACGCCCCCGGCCCGCACGACCGCAATCTCGCGCGGGACGTGCAGGCCACGGTCATCCCCGCGGGCGAGCCCGCCGTCCTGCCCGCCGGCACGCGCGTGACGATCACCCACCGGCTCGGCGGCAACTTCACCGTGGTCTGTGACAGCGGCATGTTCCGGATCAAGGGCGCCGACGCCGACGCGCTCGGCGAACAGCCTCCCGCCGAGGGCGCCGACGCCGAAGGGAAGACCGACGCCTACGGCTCGACCGGCACGGCGGAACACCCGGGACACAAGGGCCGGCCCTCCGACGAATCCGTCTGGGAGCAGCTCAAGAAGGTCTTCGACCCCGAGATTCCGGTGAACATCGTCGATCTCGGCCTGGTCTACTCGATGAAGCTCGAACCCATCGAAGGCTCGGAGGACCGTCACCGCGTCACGGTGGCCATGACGCTCACCGCGCCGGGCTGCGGCATGGGTCCGGTGATCGCCGAGGACGCCCGCAACCGCGTGCTCAACGTCCCGGGAATCAACGAGGCCCGCGTGGACATCGTCTGGGACCCCCCTTGGACCCAGTCGATGATCTCCGAGGACGGCAAGATGCAGCTGGGATTGATCTGACTAGCTAGTGACAGGGCCAGGGCTGGGGTCAGGGTCAGTTTAGCACCCCAGAAATGTCCGCCACCCGGCGGACTTTCTGTTTTCCGACACTGCCAACCCTGGCCCCGGCCCTGTCCCTGGCCCCGTTTCAAGCCTCTTGCCCTCGTCCGCGTTTTCCCAAATCTGCCCCCTACCCCTTCACCGCTCCATGGATGCCCTACGTCTCCTGATCCTCTCCACGGCCGCCACCCTGCTGGCCGCCACGCCGTCGGCCGGCGCCGCGGACGCTCCGCCCGAGGACGTCCGCTTTCAGACCGAGACGCTGCTCACCGGCCTGCCGCAGCCGATGCACCTCGAATTCGGTCCGGACGGCCGCATCTGGTTCAACGAATACGGCGGCGCCCTGAAGATCTACGACCCCAAGACCCGTCGCGTCACCCTCGTCGCCGAACTGGAGATCTTCAAGCAGCAGGAGAACGGCTTCCTCGCCTTCGCGCTCGACCCCAAGTTCGCGCAGAACGGCCGGATCTTCGTCATCTACTCTCCCGTAGGCTTCGAAGGGCAGTACCTGTCGCGTTTCGAGGTCAAGGGCGACAAGTTCGTGCCCGGCAGCGAGAAGGTCGTGCTCAAATACGAGGAGCAGCGCCTCCAGTGCTGCCACCACGGCTCCTCGCTCAAGTTCGGTCCGGACGGCTGCCTGTACTTCTCGACCGGCGACAACACCAGTCCGTTCGGAGACAGCAAGGGCTACGCCCCGCTCGACCAGCGCCCGGGCAAGGAGCCCTGGGACGGCCAGCGCACCTCGGCCAACACCAACACGCTCGTCGGCAAGGTGAACCGCATCCGCGTCAACGAAGACGGCACCTATTCGATACCCGAGGGCAACCTCTTCAAGCCCGGCACGCCCAAGACGCGTCCCGAAATCTTCGCGATGGGCACGCGCAATCCCTGGCGCATGAACATCGACCCCCGCACCGGCTACGTCTACTGGGGCGAAGTGGGCCCCGACGCGCGGGTCGACGGACCCCGCGGCTCCCGCGGCTACGATGAGATCAACCAGGCGAAGAAGGCGGGCAACTTCGGCTATCCGCTCTTCGTCGGCAACAACTACCCCTACGCGGAGTACGACTACGCCACCGAGAAGGTCGGAGCCCTCTTCGACCCCAAGGCCCCGCTGAACAGGAGCCGCAACAACACCGGACTGGTCGAGCTGCCGCCCGCCGTGCCGGCCTTCATCTACTGGCCTTACGCCGCCTCGGAGCAGTGGCCTGAGCTCGGCGAAGGCGGCCGCACCGCCTGCGCCGGCCCCGTGTTCCACTGGCAGGAGTCCTACGACCGAACCAACGGCTTCCCTAAGCACTTCGACCGCTGCCTGCTCTTCTGGGACTGGCAGCGTCCCTTCATCAAGTGGGCGCGGCTCGATGACAATTCCGACCTGAAGGGCATCGAGCCCTTCGCGCCGACCGCCTTCGTGACCGCGAACACCGAGGAACAGGTCAAGAAGCAGAAGGCGCTCGTCGACAACGGCGCCACGGTCGTACGACGCCCCATCGACGCCGCCTTCGGTCCCGACGGCTGCCTTTACCTGCTCGACTACGGCGAGACCTGGGGCGTGAACCCCGATTCCGCGCTGCTCAAGATCTCCTACGTGCGCGGCAACCTGCAGCCCGTGGCCAAGCTTGTGATTTCGACGCCGGCCGGACCGGCGCCGCTCAGGACCAGGCTCTCGGCCAAGGGCTCGCGCGACCTCGACGGAGGCAAGGTGGGCTACGCTTGGAAGCTGCAGCCCGGCGGGATTCCGCTCGGCGAAGGCGAGGAACTGGACGTCACCCTGCCGGACGCCGGCAATTTCAACGTCGAACTCACCGTGACCGACGGACAGGGAGGCGCCGCCCGACGCTCGACGCCGGTGGTCGTCGGCAACGCCGTGCCCGTCGCGAAGTTCCTCACGCCCCAGGACGGAGACTTCTACTCGCCGGGACGGCCCATCGACTACAAGGTGGCGGTGGAGGACGCCGAGGACGGCTCCTCGGTGGCCAAGACCGCGGAATTCGCCGTCCGCACGGCGGTCACTTCCGTCTTCCTGCCCGCTGACGGCAAGGCGGCCGCGGTGGACCCCGGGCTCGCGCTCATGCGTCAGAGCGACTGCTTCAATTGCCACGCCGTCGAGAGCCAGCTCGTCGGACCTTCCTTCGTCGCGATCGCCGAACGCTACCGCAAGCAGCCCGGCGCCGAGGACCTCCTGAACCAGAAAGTCCGCCTCGGCGGCAGCGGCGCCTGGGGCCAGGTGCCGATGCTCGCCCACCCGCAGCACACCGAGGACGAGGTCGCCATCATGCTCCGCTGGATGTTCGGACTGGAAGCGGGCAAGGGCGGTCCGACCTTCACCCGCGGGCTCGAAGGCCAGGTGACCGCCCCCAAGGACGGCAAGCCCGGCTCGGTCCTGCTGGAGGCCGTCTACACGGACACCGGCGCCGGTCCGGCCGGCCCTCTTTCCGGGAAGGCCGTCGTCACCCTGCGCCATCGCCGCATCGAGGCCGAGACGGCGGAGATCACCGACGCCAAGAAGGCCGGCAAGGTGGTCGGCTCCACCAACCACGGAGCCACGATCAAGTTCACCGGCATCAACCTCTCCGACACGCGGAACATCCGCGTCAACGCGTCCGCCGGCGGCGGCGCGAAGGGCAGCCAGATCGAGGTCCGCATCGACTCCCCGACCGGCCAGCTGCTGGGCACGGTCGACATCGTCCACACGGGAGACTGGGGCAAGCACGTCGAGAACAAGGCCAAGCTCGCGCCCGTCACGGGACGGCATGACGTGTTCCTCGTCCTGACCAACCCCAAGAAGGGCGGCGGCCTCATGAACGTCGACTGGGTGCAGTTCGACCGCTGAAGCGCTTGTCGGACGACGAGCAGAAGCCGGACGACCCGAACGACCCGGAGGTCATAGCCCGGGCCGGAAGGGCCGTGCTGGTCGGCCTGCAACGGCCGGACGAGACTCCGGAGGAGGCCCGGCTGCTGCTCGACGAGCTGAAGGAGCTCGTCACCAACCTCGGCGTCGAAGTGCGCGCCGAGGTCGTGGCGCGCATCCGTGAGGAGAACCCCCGGCACCTCGTGGGCTCCGGCAAGATGGAGGAGATCGCCGCCCTCGCCCGCGCGAAGGAGTGCGGCCTGATCATCTTCGACGACGAGCTGACCCCGGCCCAGCAGCGCAACTGGGAGAAGGACTCCCGCGGCCTGCGGGCGATCGACCGCCAGGAGGTCATCCTCGACATCTTCATCACCCGCGCGAAGACCCGCGAGGCGGTGCTGCAGGTCGAGCTCGCCCGACTCCAGCAGACCCTGCCGCGGCTCAAGCGCCTGTGGTCCCACCTCGACCGGCAGCGCGGCGGGGGCGCGATGCAGCGCGACGCCGGCGAGACGCAGATGGAGATGGACCAGCGCAAGATCCGCGACCGCATCGCCAAGGTGCGCCGCGACCTCGCGGAAGTCGTGGCGCAGCGCGCCACGCAGCGCAAACGCCGCCAACGCGTCCCGCTGCCGACGTTCTCCATCGTCGGCTACACCAACGCGGGCAAGTCCACCCTGCTCAACCGCCTGACCGGCGCCGGCGTCCTCGCGGCCGACCGTCTGTTCGCGACCCTCGACCCGACCACGCGCCGGCTCGCGCTGCCCTCGGGCCGCACGCTCCTGCTGACGGACACGGTGGGCTTCGTGCGTCGCCTGCCGCACCGGCTCGTCGAGGCCTTCAAGGCCACCCTCGAGGAGGCGGTGCAGGCGGACTTCCTGGTGCACGTCGTGGACATGGCGTCGCCGGAGCGGGAGAAGCACGCCGCCACCACCCTGCAGGTGCTGCAGGAGATCGGAGCCGGAGACCGGCCGGTGATCACCGTCCTCAACAAGGCCGACCTGCGCACCGACCCCCTCGAACGCGCGGAGGCCCTGGCGGCGCATCCCGGGGCCATCCTGGTCAGTTCGGCGACGGGCGAGGGCGTCGGCGAACTCCTGGCGCGGCTTGAGACCGCCGCGGCGTCCAAGGACCTCCCCATGACCCTCCTCATCCCCCACGACCAGTACGCCCTGCTTTCCCGCCTGCATCGCGAGGCCACCGTGCTGACCAGCGCCGTCGAGGACGAAGGCACCCGGGTCGAGGCGGTCGTCCCGGCCCGGCTTCAGGACCTGTGCCGTCCCTGGGCCAGGGGGGAGTGATCATTTTTTGCTCCCTTTCTTGGAACCTTCGGGCTAAATCCGGGGTTCTTAGATCACACCCATGCGTACCCTCGCCATCCTGACCCTCTCGGCCGCCGCCTCCTCGGCGTTCGCCGCCTCCGAAGCCGCCGAGAAGGCCTACAAGGCCGACATCGCCCCCATCTTTGAAGCCAGCTGCATCGGCTGCCACGGCAAGGACGGCAAGAAGCCCAAGGGCGGTTTCAACATGACCTCCCTCGCCAAGATGGAGGAAGGCTTCGGCAAGGAGAAGAAGCCCGCCATCGTCTGGGGCAACGCCGCCAAGAGCCCGCTCTACACCTCCGCCGAGCTCGGCATCAGCAAGCCCGACGACGACCACGCCATGCCCCCCGGTGACAAGGAAGGCCGCAAGCCCCTCACCAAGGAGCAGCTCGAGAAGCTCAAGAAGTTCATCGACTCCAACAAGTAAGCCCTCCGCAAGGAGTCCGCTTCACGAAGGCCCGCGGAACCCCGCGGGCCTTCCTGTTGTCCAAGAGGGACGGCGCCACGGGACTTGCCCGGACCGCCCTTTGGTCGCAACTTCCCTCCCATGCGCCCGCGCCTGCTGCTCGCCTTCGCCCCGAACCTAGTCCTGGCCCTGCTGGCGTTCCTGCTGCCGCCCGACGGGACTGAGCGCGGCCCTGAGGTGATGTCCGTCATCGGCAACCTCCACATCCTGGCGCTCCACATCCCCGCGGCCGTGCTGCTGCTGGTGCCCCTGTTCGAGTTCTGGGAACGCCACGAGGACGCGGCGGGCGTGACCGTCCGGAGACTCTCCCTCATCTCCGCGGTCGGGACCTTCGGCGCGTCCTTCTGCGGCGTGATGCACGCCCGCTTCAACGGCTTCGCCGGCGACGGCGTCGACAGCCACCTCTGGGCCGGCGTCGCCGCCTCCTTCTTCGCCGCGGGCGCGTGGGTCGTCCTCGAGCAGCCCAGGCGGCTCCGCATGATCGCCCAGGGGGCGGCCATCGCCGTCATGTCGCTGGCCGCTCACATCGGCGGCGAACTGGTCCATGACGAAGGCTTCCCCTTCCGTCCCAACAAGACCGTGCGCGAGGCGAACGTCGTCACCAAGGCGCCGCCCGCCGCGCCCGACGACTACCGCGACGTCGTCCAGCCGATCCTGGAGAACTACTGCGTCGGCTGCCACGGCGCCAAGAAGGTCAAGGGCAAGCTCCGCATGGACTCCCTCGAGGCGATGCTCAAGGGGGGCGAGGAAGGGCCGGCGCTCGTGCACGGCGACCTCAAGAAGAGCACGATGTTCGTGCGCATCACCCTGGACAAGGATGACGACGAATTCATGCCGCCGGCGGAGGAGGCGCAGCTCAACGCCGCGCAGATCGAGGCGATCCGCCTTTGGATCGAGCGCAAGCCCATCCCCGCCGCCGTCGCCAAGGAGGCCCGCGTGGGCGCCAGAAAATGATCCGTCCCGCCGGCATCGCCTGCCTCGCGCTGGCCGCCGCCGCGGCCCTGTCCGCGCCGCCCGCGCGCAAGGACGCCCCCAAGGTCACGCTCAGCCGGTCGGACTTCTCCGCCGTCATCGCCCCCATCCTCGACGCCCGCTGCGTGTCCTGCCACGGTCCCAAGAAGGTCAAGGGCAAGCTCCGCCTCGATTCCCTCGACGCCGTGATGAAGGGCGGCAAGAACGGCCCCTCCTTCGTGCCCGGCCGGCCTGACACCAGCATGCTGCTGGCACGGGTCTTCCTGCACCCCGGCGCGGGCGACCTGATGCCCCCCAAGGAGGAGAAGCAGCTGACCGACGCCCAGAAGGAAGTCCTCTACACCTGGATCGAAGGACGGCCGATCCCCGCGGCGCTCGCGAAGTCCGCCAAGGACGGGCTCAAGGCCCAGCCGGCCAAGGACGACGCCAACCGCTGAGCGGTTTTCGCTTTGCTCCCGCGCCGCCCGCGCCCCTTCATCAGACCACCCCCATGAACCCCCGCATCGCCCTGCTGTCGGCCCTGCTCGCCGGCCTCGCCCTCCCCCTGTCCGCCGCGACCAAGCCCCTCGAGGTGCTGCTGGTCATCGGCGGCTGCTGCCACGACTACGCCACCCAGAAGGACCAGCTCAAGAAAGGCGTCGAGGCGCGCCTCAACGCCCGCGTGACCGTCGAGTTCGTCGACGTCAACGACAAGGCCTTCACCGACAAGAAGACCCGCCCGGTGTTCGAGGTCTACAAGAAGGCCGACTGGGGCCGCGCCTACGACGTGGTGATCCACGACGAGTGCGCCGCCGACATCACCGACCAGGCCTACGTGAACAACATCCTGGACGCCCACCGCAACGGACTGCCCGCGGTCAACCTGCACTGCGCGATGCACAGCTACCGCTGGGGCAACTTCGGCTCGCCGGTGAAGCGCGGCGATGACAACGCGCACTGGTATGAGTTCATCGGCCTCCAGTCCACGGGCCACGGCCCCCAGGCGCCGATCGACGTGCAGTACACGGACGCCTCCAGCCCCATCACCAAGGGCCTCCAGGGATGGACGACCATCAACGAGGAGCTCTACAACAACGTCCAGATCCTCGACGCCAAGGAGCTCGCCAAGGGCAACCAGAAGATTCCCGAGAAGAAGGACAAGAAGGGCAAGGTCACCCCGGCCAAGGAGGCCTCGGCCGTCGTGGCCTGGACCAATCTCTACGGACCCAAGAAGACCCGCGTCTTCAGCACCACGCTGGGCCACAACAACGGCACCGTCGGCGACGAGCGCTACCTCGACCTGATCTGCCGCGGCCTGCTGTGGTCGGTCGGCAAGCTCGGTGACGACGGCAAGCCCGCCGAAGGCTACGGAAAGTAAGCGCCCCGCCAGGCGCGACCAAGCCCCGGCGCGCCGGGGCTTTTTTGCGCCCGCCGGACCCGCCAATCCCCTTTCCTCCGACGGACTTTTGCCTTACTCAATGGCCACCCCGATGCGCCACGCCGCCCTTCTCCTGCTCTCCGCCGCGACCTTCGCGGCCGACGCGACCCCTCCTGCGAGGCCCTTGTGGAAGGGCGACGCCCCCGAGGGCGATGGGAAATTCTCCGACTCATCGAAGGCCCGCATCACGGTCCACCTGCCCGAGAAGCCCAACGGGGCCGCGATGGTCGTCTGTCCGGGCGGAGGTTACGCCATGCAGGTCATCGGACCGGAGGGGCACGGCATCGCCCGATGGCTGAACGCCCAGGGCATCGCAGGGATCGTCCTCGAATACCGCCTGCCGGCCGGGCGGCCTTACGTGCCGCTGCTCGACGCCCAGCAGGCGATCCGCACGGTCCGCGCCAACGCCAAGGAATGGAAGGTGGACCCGGCCAAGGTCGGCATCATCGGCTTCTCCGCGGGCGGACATCTGGCGGCCTCGGCCACCGTGCACCATGCGACCATCGAGACCGGCGCGCCCGGAGCGGTCACCGGGCACTCCAGCAGGCCTGACTTCTCCATCCTCATCTACCCCGTCATCAGCATGGACGAAGGGGTGCACCGGGGCTCGAAGAAGAACCTCCTGGGCGAAAGTCCGTCCGATGCGCTGAGCGCGCGCTTCTCGCTCCACCGCCAAGTCAGCGCGTCCACGCCGCCGTCCTTCCTCGCGCACGCGGTCGACGACAAGACCGTGCCGGTCGAGAACAGCAGGATGTTCCACGAGGCCCAGAAGAAGGCCGGCGTTCCCAGCCGCCTGCTTGAGCCGGCGACGGGCGGCCATGGATTCAACCGCTACCAGGGGCCTTCCTGGGACGCCTGGCAGCGCGAATCCCTGGTCTGGCTCCGCGAGCGCGGCTTCATTCCCTGAACGGCTCCCTCCGCTTGTCTTTTGGGCGGGCCGCATCCACCGTGCGGCATGGAGATCATCGTCATGGGATGCGGCACGTCGCAGGGAGTCCCCCTGCCCGCCCATGACAACCCCGGCCTGGACCTCAAGGAGCCGCGCAACTGGCGCACCCGGGCGAGCGTGCACGTGGTCATCGAGGGGCACCATGTGCAGGTCGACGCCGCGCCGGAGTTCCGGCTGCAGTGCATCCACAACGGCATCCGGCAGGTCGACACCTTCATCCTGACGCACGGCCATGCCGACCACGTGCTGGGCATGGACGACCTGCGGCAGTTCTGCTCGAACCGGGAGGGCTGGGCGATTCCGGTGCATTCGACGCCGGTCGGACTGGAACGGGTGCGCGCGGTCTTCCCCTACGCCCTGACGGAGCGCACGATGTCGGGCTACGTGGCCCTGACGCTCCACGAGATGGGCGGAGAACTCCTCCTTCCCGGCGGCGGCGTCGTGCGCTCGGCGCCGCTCCCTCACGGGCGGGAGGAGGTGCTGGGGCTGGTCTTCGAAGAGCCGTCCACCGGCGCCCGGTTCGCCTATTTCACCGACTGCAAGGCGCTGACTCCGGAAGCCCGGGCCCTGGCGGCCGGCGCGGACCTGATGATCATCGACGCGCTCAGGCCCAACGCCCACCCGACACATCTGACGGTCGACGAGGCGCTGGCCGAGATCGACACGGTCCGGCCGAAGCGCGCGCTGCTCACCCACATGACCTATCAGGTGGGCTGGGCGGAATATTCCGCAAAGCTCGCCGGGCGTTCGCCCGAAACCGGGCTCTGCCACGACGGCATGCGAATCAGCCTGGGCTGAGGCGGTTTTAGGCTTCATCGGAGCGACGCGGCGGGCCACGATGCGGCATGCGCCTCCTGCCGCTCCTGCCGCTGGCCTTCGCCGTCCGGCTCATGTCCGCCGAAACCGCCCCGGTCTGGTCGGAGGACTTCTCCGACCCTGCCGCCTTCGCGAAGAACTGGAAGCCGTACGGCTTCCTGGCTTCGGGGATCTCCGAAAAGTCGCCGCTTGGAAAGTCCGTCAGCGGCAAGGACGCGCGTCCCGAATGGTGGTCGCTCTCCGAAGGCGCGCTCGTCGGCAGGAACATGGCGGAGGAGAAGCATCCTCCGGGCATCCGACGTGACGTCCAAGGGGCCGACCTCCGCGTCACCCTGCGCTTCAAGATCACGAAGGAAGGCATGCTCGGACTCAGTTTCGCCGGCCCCAACCGCGCCGTGGAACGGGACTTCAACGTCGGCGGCATCCATGTCCGCAGCTCGGGAGTCAGCGCGTGGGACAACGACGTCATGCACCCCAAGGACTCCCCGGAGGCGGCGGAGCTGAAGAAGAAGGGCGTGTGGAACCGCAAGTTCTTCTACGTCAAGACCGCCAAGACCGCCGTGGCTCCCGACGTCTGGCACGGACTCGTCGTCGAAATCCGGGGGCGTCGCCTGACGGCCCACCTCGACGGCAAGGAGACGGTCGCCTTCGACACCGTCTGCGGCGACTGTCCCAAGCAGAACATCGGACTTCAGGCCGGCGGGACCAAGAAGGGCGACCCTTCCGTGCCCACCTGGGTCGATGACGTCAAAGTCGAGCGCCTTTGAGCTTCCGGATGAAGGGGCCTGACGCCCCTTCTTGCCTTCCTCACGGGAGTCCCTTCTGCTTCCCCTCCCGTGTTCGCCAACCTCACAGAGAAGCTGACCAAGGCCCTCCGCGACCTCCGCGGACTGTCCAAGCTGACCGAGGACAACGTCGCCCCTGCGCTCGCCGAAGTGCGTTCAGCGCTCATGTCGGCCGACGTCAACTTCAAGGTCGCCAAGGACTTCACTGAGCGGGTCAAGGCGGCCTGCCTGGGCCAGGCCGTGGTCGAATCCGTCAACCCCGGCCAGATGGCCGTCAAGATCGTCTCCGACGAGCTCACGAAGCTCCTCGGCGAGGGCGAACGCGCGATCGACCCCCGTCGCCCGCTCCGCGTCCTGCTGGTCGGACTCCAGGGCTCCGGCAAGACCACCAGCGCCGCCAAGCTCGCCAAGCACCTCGTGAAGAAGGAGGGCGTCAGGAAGCCTTCGCTCGTGGCCGCCGACCTGCGCCGCCCCGCGGCCATCGACCAGCTCGAGACCCTGGCGAAGAACGAGGGATTCGACTTCCGGGCCGACCGCTCCGCCTCCGACGTCGCCGCCATGGTGGGCCGACTGGTCAAGGAGGCCGAGTCCGCGGCCGCCGACCTGGTGATCGTCGACACCGCCGGACGGCTGCAGATCGACGCGGAGCTGATGGACGAGGTCCGGCGCGTCCGCGAGGCCTTCCAGCCGCACGAGGTGTTCCTCGTGGCCGACGCCGCGCTGGGCCAGCAGGCCGTCGACGTGGCGACCAAGTTCCACGCCTCGACCCCGCTGACCGGCATCATCCTGACCAAGCTCGACGGCGACGCGCGCGGCGGGGCCGCCCTCTCCATGAAGTCGGTGACCGGCGTCCCGATCCGCTACATGGGCACCGGGGAGAAGTCATCGGACTTCGACTCCTTCCACCCCGACCGCATGGCCCAGCGCATCCTGGGCATGGGCGACGTCGTCTCCCTGGTCGAGAAGGCCCAGGAGGTCGTCGACCAGAAGGAGGCGGAACGGCTGGCCGAGAAGATGCGCAAGGCCGACTTCGACCTGGAGGACTTCCTCTCGCAGATGCAGCAGATGAAGAAGATGGGGCCGCTCGGAGACATCATGAAGATGATGCCCGGCATGGGCGGCATCCAGGTCGGCGCGAAGGAGGAGAAGCACCTGGCCAAGACCGAGGCCATCGTGCTCTCGATGACCCGGAAGGAACGCCGCAACCCCGACGTCCTCAACGGCTCCCGCCGCCTGCGCATCGCGAAGGGCTCCGGCACGCAGGTCAGCGACGTGAACGCGCTCATCAAGCAGTTCTCCCAGATGCGCGAGATGATGCGCATGATGAAGGGCGGCAAGGGCAAGGAGCTGATGCGCCGGATGGGGCAGATGGGCGGCGGCCGCGGGGGCTTCCCCGGAGGCGGCTTCCCGGGCGGAGGGTTCCGCTGAAGCCATGTCCGCGATGATCCCTTTCGACCCCGCCCTGCTCTCCCGGCCGGGCTGGATCTTCGACTGCGACGGCACCTTGGCCGCCTCGATGTGGATCCACCACCGCAGCTGGACGCACATCGTGAGCAAGCAGCTCGGGCGCCCCTTCGACTTCCCTTGGCCGCTTTTCTGCTCCATGGGCGGCCTGTCGGCCGTCGACACCTGCAAGCGCCTCAAGGCCGAGTACGGCTTCGACCTCGACGTCGAGCGGCTGCTCGCCGACGGCCATGAATTCCTCGAGGAACACCTGGAGAAGGACGTCACCGCCCGCGCCGAGGTCGTCGCCGTCGTGCACCATGTCCGCGGCCTCGGCCATCGGACGGCCGTGGCCTCCGCCGGCCGCAAGGCCCACGTGCACACGACCCTCAACCGGATCGACGTCGCGCACCTCTTCGACGCGATCATCACCGCCGAGGACGTCGCGCGTTCGAAGCCGCACCCTGACCTCTTCCTGGCCGCGGCGGACCGCCTCGGGCTGAAGCCGGCCGACTGCGTCGTCATCGAAGACAGCCCGCGCGGCAAGGAGGCCGCCGACGCCGCCGGGATGCCGTGCATCTTGGTGGAGCCGGCATAGGCCTACAGAGGGGGCACGTGGGCACGGTGACACGTGGATTTGGGGGAAGTTAGCAAAGGAATCCCTTAGCGCAGGATAGGGATTCAGTGTGCGATGAAAGCGGTGATTTGAATCCGCCCAAGACACAACATGGGCGGCGATGAATGCCCCCAAGCCGCTCGGAAAGGTTAACTCCTATCGTGACCTCGTCGTCTGGCAGAAAGCGCGGTCGCTCGCGACCGAAGCCTATCGCCTATGCATGACCCCGTCCTTCGAACGACATCGCGGGCTTTCGGATCAGATCATGCGTTCGGCACTCTCGATCCCTTCGAACATCGCCGAAGGCGACGAACGAGGGACTAATAAAGACGCCCTGCGCTTCCTCCTGATCGCCCGAGGCTCACTCGCTGAACTCGAGACACAGCTGAGCATCGCCGAAGCCATCGGCATCATCCCCCGGCACATGGTGGGCCAAATAGCGGCGCAGCTTGACGAAGTCGCGCGCCTGCTGGGCGGCACCATCAAGATGCGTAAAGCAAGAGAGGATGAGGGAGAGTAACCTCCTCCCTCATCCCCTTCATCTGCCCCGTGTCCACGTGTCACCGTGTCCACGTGCCCCCTGACTGAAGTTACTTCTTCAGCTTGGCACAGAAACGAGCCAAGCGCTCGAGGCCCTGGGCGATCACCTTGTCAGAGGTCGCGTAGCTGAGGCGGATGTAGCCTTCGGAACCGAACGCGGAACCGGGGACGACGGCCATCAGTTCTTCCTCGAGGAGGCGATCGGCGAACTGCGCGGAGGTCAGGCCGAAGGACTTGATGTTCGGGAAGAGGTAGAAGGCGCCCTGCGAACGGTAGCAGGTCAGGCCGGGGATGGCGTTGAGGCCGGCGAGGAGGTTGAGGCGGCGCTTGTCGAAGACGGCTCCCATCTCGGCGAGGGAGGCCTTGGCCTTATCGGGGTGCTGGTGGACGGCGAGGGCGCCGAACTGGGCGAAGGTGGTGGCGTTGGATGAGATCTGGCTCTGCAGATCGGCCACGGCGGCGGCGAGGGCCTTGTCGGAGGCGACAAGGGTGCCGAGGCGCCAGCCGGTCATGGAGTAGCTCTTGGCGTAGCCGGAGACGGTGATGGTCAGGCGGGCGGCTTCGGGTGAGAAGGTCGCCGGGCTGCAGGTGGTCTGGCCGTCGTAGACGAGGTTCTCGTAGATCTCGTCGGACATGATCCAGACATTGGCCTTCACGCAGATGGCCACCAGGGCCTCGAGCTCGGCGCGGGAATAGACGGCGCCGGTCGGATTGGACGGACTGTTGATGATGACCATCCGCGTCCTCGGGGTCAGCGCGGCGGTCAGCTGGGCCGGGGTGATCTTGAAGCCGGTGACGTCCTCGGCGTTGACGAAGACGGGCTTGCCGCCCGCGAGCTTCACCATCTCGGGGTAGCTCACCCAATAGGGGGCGGGGATGACCACTTCGTCACCGGCGCTGATGGTGGCGAGGATGGCGAGGTAGCAGGACATCTTGCCGCCCGGCGAGACGACGACGTTGGCGTCGGCTATGCCGGTAAAGCCGCGACGGGCGTAGTCTTCGGCGATGGCCTTGCGGAGGGCGGGGATGCCGGGCGTGGGAGCGTACTTGGTCTGTCCGTCGGCCAGGGCCTTGGCGCACGCGTCCTTGACGAACTGCGGCGTGTCGAAGTCGGGCTCACCCACGCCGAAACCGACGACGTCCTTGCCCTCGGCCTTCAGCTTCTTGGCCTTCGCGTCCACGGCGAGGGTCGGAGAGGGGGCGACATTGCGGGCCCAGGAGGAGAGAGCGGGATTCGACATGGCGGAAGCCAAGACGCAAAGGACTCCCGACTGATTGGCAAGACTGAGTAAAAGGGCCAGGGCCAGGGACAGGGCTAGGGCTAGTCAAAGGAAGCCGACGCCAACTGACTTGGACATTCCTCTTAGCGTCTAACCCTGGCCCTAGCCCAAGCTCTGGCCTCATCTGACTCGCTCCGCGGATCAGACGTCAATGACGTCCTCCGGCTTCTCCTTGGCCTTGGTGCGGGCCTCCTGGGCGCGGCGGAGAGGGCGGAACTGGTCGATGCCAAGGGCGGAGGAGATGAACCAGGACGTGAGCGAGATCGTCAGGGTGGCCCAGGCCCACCGCTTCACATGGAAGTCGGAGATCAGGCTGTCCGTCAGGTACAGGATGGCGCCGTTGGCGAAGAACAGCACGAGATAGGCCCCGAGACCGAGCGTAAGAATGAGCAGGGGCAGGGACACGACCATGAGCACCATCTGGATGATCGGACGGAGGAAGGAATTGAAGACGCCGAGCACCACGGCGATCACGACGAGGGTCGAGACACGGTCGCCGTAGGAGAGGAAGCCGAAGGCGGCCGCCACGGCCACCCCGATGGCCAGCGAGGCCCACTCGAGAATCAGCACGCCCAGACGGCGGATGGGTTCCATCCCGCCATCATGGGCGACGGCCGGCCGCCGGACAAGGCCGATTCAGCGGGCGTGGCGCACGTCCTCCCCGGAGGTCAGGAAGATGACCTGCTCGGCGATGTTCTTCGAATGGTCGCCGATGCGCTCGAGGGCCTTGGAGATGAAGATCAGCTCGACGTGGGAGGCGGACACCTTCGCGCTGTCTCCGGAGGCGCCGAACAGCCGCTCGTAGTTCCTCCGGTTGAGCGCGTCGACCTCGCGGTCCCGCTCGATGACCGAGCGCGCCTTGGCGACGTCGCCCTCGATGAAGCTATCGATGGCCATGCGGAGCAGCTCGCAGGCCAGCCGTCCCTCGTCGGGCACGTGGAGCAGGTCCTTGAGCGGTCCGCGTTCCGAGATGACCATGCAGCGCTTGGCGATGACCGAGGCCTCGTCGGCGATGCGCTCGAGGTCGTGCCCGATGTCACGGGCGGCGAGGAGCAGTCGCACGTCGCTGCCCATCGGGCCGAAGAGCGTGAGGTAGCGCATGATTTCGCGGTCGACCCGCTTCTCAAGCTCGTCGACGCGGTCGTCCATGCCGCGGACCTGGAGCGCGAGGGCGTCGTCGCCGTCCTCCAGCGCGCGGAGGACCATGCGGGTCATGTCAAGCGAGCGCTCACCCATCAGGATGAGGTCGTCCCGCAGCTGGCGGAGTTCGTCGTGGAAGAAGCGTTGCATGGCGTTGGGTGGCGGGAAATCAGCCGAAGCGGCCGGAGATGTAGGCCTCCGTCTGCGCCTGGGAGGGGTTCATGAAGATCTTCTCCGTGGTATCATACTCGACGAGCTTGCCGAGATAGAAGAAGGCCGTGCGGTCGGAGACGCGCGCCGCCTGCTGCATGGAGTGGGTGACGATGACGATGGTGAACTGCACCTTGAGCTCATGGATCAGCTCCTCGATCTTGCCGGTGGCGATCGGGTCGAGGGCCGAGCAGGGTTCGTCCATCAGCAGGATCTCGGGACGGTTGGCGATGGCGCGGGCGATGCAGAGGCGCTGCATCTGGCCGCCGGAGAGCCCGAGCGCGTTGTCGTCGAGCCGGTCCTTCACCTCGTCCCAGAGCGCGGCCTTGCGGAGCGAAGTCTCGCAGGCCTCCTCGAGGGCACCGCGGTCGGTCACCCCCACCACGCGGAGGGCGTAGACGACATTCTCGAAGATCGACTTGGGGAAGGGGTTGGACTTCTGGAAGACCATGCCCACCCGGCGGCGGAGGGAGATGACCTCGAGGCCGGGATCGTAGATGGAACGCCCCTTGATGAGAATGTCACCCTCGTGCCGTACGCCGTCGATGAGGTCGTTCATCCGGTTCAGGTTGCGCAGCAGGGTGGACTTGCCGCAGCCCGAGGGGCCGATGAAGGCGACCACCTGGCGCTCGGGGATGTCGAGAGTCATGCCGTCGAGGGCCTTCTTGTCGCCGTACCAGAATCCGAAGTCGCGGATGCTGATGAAGTCCTTGCGTCCGTCGTTCTCGGCGGCCGGGCGGACCTTGATGCGGGCTGGGGTGGGGGCGGTCATGGTGGGCATCGTTTGAAGTTCAGAAGGCGGCCCCGCGGAAGCGGCGGCGCAGGCGGTTGCGGATCCAGATGGCCCCCAGGTTGAGGGCCACGACGAGGATGATCAGCAGCAGCGTGGTGGCGAAGACCATCGGCCGGGCGGCGTCCGAATCAGGCGACTGGAAGCCGAGGTCGTAGACGTGGAAGCCGAGATGCATGAACTTGCGGTCCAGATGCAGGAAGGGAGCGGTCCCGTCGAACGGCAGGGTCGGCGCGAGCTTGACGACGCCCACCAGCATGAGAGGAGCGACCTCGCCGGCGCCGCGCGCCATGGCCAGGATGATGCCGGTGAGGATGCCCGGGGCCGAGGCCGGCAGGAGGATGTGGCGCACGGTCTGCCACTTCGAGGCGCCGGCGGCGAGCGAGGCTTCGCGCATGCCGCGCGGGACGGCGGCCAGGGCCTCCTCGGTCGCGACGATGACGACGGGCAGGGTCATCAGGGCGAGGGTCAGGGAGCACCAGAGGAGGCCGCCGGTGCCGAAGACGGGAGTGTTGTTGTTGTACTTGAGCTGATCGGCGAAGAACAGCCGGTCGACGGAACCGCCGAGCACGTAGACGAAGAAGCCGAGGCCGAAGACGCCGAAGACGATCGAGGGGACGCCGGCGAGGTTGTTGACGCTGATGCGCACGGCGCGGAGGACGGGGCCCTGGGCGGCGTACTCCCGCAGGTAGATGGCGGCGATGACGCCGAACGGAGTGACGAGCAGGCTCATGAACACCGTCATGACCAGCGTGCCGAACATCGCGGGGAAGAGTCCGCCCTCCGTGTTGGCCTCACGGGGCTCGTCGAAGACGAACTCCCGGACGCGTGACATCATCAGCCCGAACCTCTCGCCGGGGCCCATGCGGTTGGGAAGCCAGGCGCGGACGAGGGTCAGCGAGGGCGAGACGACGGAACGACCGGCCCCGTCCCGGGACTCCAAGCCCCCTTTGCCCGCCTCGGCGAGGACGGCCTCGGCCCGCTCACGCAGGGCGGCGTATTCCTTCTCGAGCGCGGCGATGCGGGTCCGGATCGGCACGAGGTCTCCGCCCTTGTCCTCGGCCCGGCGCAGGTCGATGCGCGCCGACTCCATCGCGGCGTTCACTCCGCCGATCGCGTCACGCACGAGCACCGAGTGACGCCGCCGGACGGACTCCGCGCGTTCGACTTCGGCCAGCAGGGCCGGGAAAAAGCCGGGCGAGGACGCCTCGAGGCGCGAACCGTCGGCGCGCACGAGGGCCACGGGCCGCACGAAGGCGGGGCCGTTCTCCATGCGCTCCAGCCCCACGACGTCGGCGGGGAAGGATTCCGAGACGACCTCGGACTCGTCCACCCAGAGGAAGGACTGTCCGTTGAGCTCACGGAGGCCCACCTGATACTGCCGCTCATACCGGGGGGCGTTGGCGGGCGAGGACGGCTTGACGCGCCGTTGCGCGAGCTGGCCCAGCAGAGTCCGCCCGTCCTTGAGCCGGGCCTCCGGCACGGGGGGCGCCCAGAACACCTTGGCGCCGTTCCAGAGCACCAGGGCGAGCAGGCCGGCGATCATGACCAGGCCGACGACGAGGCCCAGTCCGGTGAACCAGACCCAGGGCTCGCCGCGGGGCGAGGCGCTGTCGGAGACTTCAGGGAGGGTGGCCACGGTTCAGACGACCTTGTAACGTTCACGCAGGCGCTGACGCAGCACCTCCGCGAGGGTGTTGAGGATGAAGGTGAGCAGGAAGAGGCAGCAGGCGCCGAGAAACAGGGCCCGGAAGTGCGTGTGGCCGGCCGGCGCCTCGGGCAGCTCGACGGCGATGTTGGCCGAAAGGGTGCGCATGCCGTTGAACGGATTGGCCTCCATGACCGCCGTGTTGCCGGTGGCCATCACGACGATCATGGTCTCCCCGACGGCGCGGCCGAAGCCGATCATCACCGCCGAGACGATGCCGGAGACGGCGGTGGGCACGACGACCCTCCAGACGGTCTGCCAGCGGCTGGCCCCGAGGGCGAGGGAGCCGGAAGTGAGGGCGGCCGGCACGTTCGAAAGGGCGTCCTCCGCGATGGTGAAGACCACCGGGATGACGGCGAAGCCCATCACGAACCCGACCACGAGCGAGTTGCGCGCGTCGTAGGCCAGCCCGGTCGAGACGCGCCACCACTCGCGGAAGTCCGAAACCTGCGCGCCGGAGGGATCCGTCACGGTGAACAGGGCGGACTCCACCGAGGGCCCCAGCGACCAGGCCGCGCAGACGCACAGGAAGACGACGGGGGCCAGCCAGAGGAACTCCAGCCCCGGCCGGGCGCGGCGACGGACGGGCTGCGGAAGGCGCGACCAGATCCAGCCCGAGGCGAGGCCCGCCGGAGCGAGCGCCGCGAGGGCGCAGAGCAGCGGCACGAGGTTGGCGTCCACGACCGGCGCGAGCCAGAGACCGGCCAGGAAGCCCAGCACGACGGAGGGCAGCGAAGCCATGACCTCCATGAGCGGCTTGACGATCAGGCGGAGGTCGGGGCGGAGGAACTGCGAGACGTAGACCGCCGCCAGCAGGGCGATGGGCAGGGCGAAGAGCAGCGCGTAGAAAGTGCCCTTGACGGTGCCGTAGATGAGCGGGACGAGGGAGTACTTGGCCTCGAACTCGTCGCTGCCTGAGCTGGACTGCCAGACGAAGGCGGGGCCGTCGGCGCCTTCGTACCAGATGCGGCCGAAGAAGGCGGACCACGAGGAGTCAGGGTGATGATCCTCGATCTTCCAGCGGCGCAGCGAGCCGTCCGCCGCGAGCGCCGACATGCGGTCGTAGTTGCGCGAGAACACCACCTGTCGGGCGGAGCCCGGAGGGGCCTCGCCCTGCCAGCGCACGGAGCCGGTGGTCAGATTGCGCAGCTGCAGTTCGCCTCCGGCGGCCAGGAGGTAGCATTTGTTGCCGGCGGCCGCCCAGACGCCGGCGCCCGGACCCGGAAGGCGCACGGGTTCGCGCACCTCGCCCCACCGGCGGAGGCTGCGCCCGTCGGACTGTTTGACGGGATGGATGGCCCACACGCGCTGCTCTCCCTCGGCGCTCAGGAACACGGCGGAGACGTCGCCGAATATCAGGCCGGCGGCGGAAGGAGCCCGGCCCGCGCCGGGAAAAGGACGGAAGGACTGGATGAGATCCATGCGGTCGCCTTCTCCGGCGTAAGCGCGCACCTCGCCTCCGGGGAGAAGCACCAGGACGGAGTCGGCCGTCGAAGGGACGAGCACCTGGCCGACGTCGTCCACATCCGGCGCGATGGCGAAGGGCTCACCGGGAGTGACGACCGCCCGTCCGCCGAGTCCGCGGCGTTCGGCCAGACGGAGGGCGCGGAGCTCGGAACCGCGCGGGGAAGCCTGCCGCACCACGAACAGACGCGTGTTGGTCGCGCGCACGGCCCAGACTTCGGTGACCGCCCTGCCCTTCTCTCCGACCTGGCGGGGAGGCTCGGACTTCACCTCGGGTTCGACCGAACGGCGCCCGTCGGAGGCGAAACTGACCTTGAAGGAGACCGTCACGGAAGAGACGCTGCCGTCGGCGTGGCCGAGCAGCACCTGGCCTTCGCGTGACTGCACGCGCACGGCCGTGACGGCGGGGGAGCCGGCCGGAGGCGACCAGTCCGTGACCGACGACCCGTCCGAAGCCTTGACGAAACGCAGGGTTCCGTCCGGATGCGCCGCGTAGACGACCTCGCCGGACTCATCTTCGCCGAAACCGACGGCCCCGGGCCGCAGGGCGACGGCGGCCTGAGGAGTGACTTCGGCCCCGGAGAAAAGCGGCACCACCTGCCAGAGCAGGAAGAGCAGCATCCCGATCACGGCGGCGATGACTCCGACGCCGCCGAGACGGATCAGCCGGCCCATCCAGACGTCAGCCAGGAGCGTGCCCCTGGCGACTTGGAAACGGGATTCGGGAGGCGTTCCGGTTACGACCTTGTCATCCATGTGCCATGACTGTGTCGGGGGTCATCCAAAGGGGCGGGCGGGGATGTCCCCGCCCGGAAGGATCCGGTTCCGCATCCGCCGCGCTTTTGTGGCCGGCCCCGGAGGGCGTGGCGGCGGCGGTGCGGGCCGGACCCGAAGGGATCATTCAGCGACGTAGTACTTGAGGGAGGCGCGGGCCTCGATGGCCAGGTCGGCCGTCAGGGGGTAGTAGCCGTCCTTGATCACGATCTCCTGGCCCTGCTTGGAGAGCACGAAGGTCATGAACTCGCGGGTCAGGGCGTCCATGTCCACGTTGGGGGCCTTGTTGACGTAGACGTAGAGGAAGCGGGCGAGCGGGTAGCTGCCGCTGAGGCAGTTGTCGTAGGTCGGCTCGACGAAGGGCGCGCCGTCCTTGGCCGCGATGGCGAGGGCGTTGACGCCCGAGGTCTTGTAACCGATGCCGGAGTAGCCGACGCCGGCTACGTCCGAGGCCACGCCCTGGACGACGGAGGAGGAGCCGGGCTGCTCCTTGACGGAGGACTTGAAGTCGCCGTTCGAGAGGGCGTTCTCCTTGAAGTAGCCGTAGGTGCCCGAGGCTGAGTTGCGTCCGAAGGCCGAGAGGGCCTTGCCGGCGAGGGCCCCCTTGGCGCCGACGTCGCCCCAGGTGGCGGCGTCCTGACCGCCGCGCTTGCGCGTGGAGGAGAAGATCGAGTCGACCTGGGTCAGCGAGAGACCCTTCAGCTGGTTGTCCTTGTGGACGAAGACGGCGAGGGCGTCGATGGCGACGGCGATGCGGGTGGGCTTGTGTCCGAACTTGGAGGCGAAGGCGGCGATCTCGGTGCTCTTCATCTCACGGCTCATCGGGCCGAGCTGGGAAGTGCCGGCGGCGAGGGCGGCGGGAGCGGTCGAGGAGCCCTTGCCCTCGATCTGCACCTTGACGTTGGGGTAGCGGGCCTTGAAGCCCTCGGCCCAGAAGGTCATGAGGTTGTTGAGGGTGTCGGAGCCGACCGAGTTGAGGTTGCCGGAGACGCCGGAGGCCACCGCGTATTCGGGCAGCTTCGGGTCGAGGGCGACGGACTGGGCGGAGACGCCGGAGGCCGTGACGGCCAGCAGGGCGAGGGACTTGAGCGCGGTGTTCATGGGTGGGATGCGTGGACATCCTCCCATGCGAATGTTACGGAACCGTGGCGGACGGGTGTTTCTTCGGAAATACGGGGCGGTTTCGGCCCCGAACCCGCGTCACTTGGCCAGATAATCGGCCAAAAGCCGGCCGGCGCGCTCCTCCGCCTGGTCCAGCGGGAGTCCGCCCGGCACGCCGGGACGCTTGTGCCCCACGTGCCGCAGCCACGCGTCACGCAGCACCGACATCTCCTGCCGCAGCAGCGCGAGCTTCTCGCCCTGCGCGAACGGCACGTGCGGATTCCATTTCAACGCCGGCGCCGCGCCCTCCCATGCGGCCTTGGCCATGAAGCGGTGTCCTTCCTCTCCGGGATGGATGCGGTCCTTCGCGAACACGAACTTCGGATCGAGAGCGCGGGCCGCGGCGATCTGCTCACGCAGACGCGGACGGATGTCGACGACGGTCCAGCCGTCGGTCCTGCGCTCCACCAGCCAGGCGCCGTAGGCGTCAAGCACGGCGTCGTAATTCAGCGGATCCTTGGCGCGGTCGTCCGAAGAGAAGAGCGGAGGCGTGACGTACACCACGCGGCAGCGGGCCGTGACGAGGGCCTGGTTGAGCCGGATCATGCCGTTGCGGTAGGCGTCGAAGCGCGCGCGGTCGAAGGGCATGTAGATGCCGTCGTTCATGCCGTAGCAGACGAAGGCCAGCGTGGGACGGAAGAGCCGGATGACGCGCTCGAGACGCTCGTGCACGTCGGGCCGGGGGAAGGCGCCGCCGGCGTGGCCGGGCTCGGAGAGTCCCGAAGCGGTCTCGCTCGAGAGCCCGAGGTTCACGATCGTGGCGCGGGCCATGCCCTTCTGGGCGCGGATGGCGGACTCCATGTTGACGACCCAGCCGCCGCCGAAGGTGATGCTGTCGCCGAGGAAGAGCACGCGGGGCTCCTCCTTGTCGGCGAGAAGCATGACGGGGAGGAGCAGGAGGGCGAGCGTGCGGCGGAACATCCCGCCAGACTGACCTGCGGAAGGCCTCCGCGGAAGCCGCTTCTCGGGAGAGTTATTAACGGGCGGGACAGTTCTCCCTTCACCCGGACCGCCGCCCCTCCTAGGGTGAGGGTTCTGGAATCGTCGATACACATCAAGGGGGCCCGGACCCACAACCTCAAGGACGTCGAAGTGGCCTTCCCGCGGGGTCGGCTGACGGTGATCACCGGGGTGAGCGGCTCGGGCAAATCCTCCCTGGCCTTCGACACCCTGCACGCCGAGGGCTCGCGGCAGTATCTTGAATCCCTCTCGGCCAAGGCCCGCGGGATGCTTGAGACGGTGCCGCGGCCGGACGTGGACTTCATCCGCGGCCTCTCCCCGGTCATCGCCATCGCCCAACGCACGGGCGGCAACACCAACCCCCGCTCCACGGTCGCCACCTTGACCGAGATCGCCGACCACGCCCGGCCGCTCTGGATCGTGGCCGGGGACAGGCGCTGCCTCAAGGACGGCCGCCCGGTCCGCCGACGTTCGCTCGACGACAGCCTGAAGGCGCTGGAGTCCATTCCGGCGGGCACCCGTCTCATGATCGCGGCTCCGGTGGCCAAGGACCGTCCTTCCGTCCTGCTGGAGGCCGCGGCCGACCTCGGCCGACGGGGCTTCTCGCGGGTGCGGGTGGACGGGACGGTCGCCACGCTCGAGGAGGCGGTCGGCCTGCTCTCCGGCCGGGACTCGAAGCAGCTCGACGTCGTCGTGGACCGCGTGGTCGCCGGCCCCGACCAGCGCGGACGCCTGGCGGACTCGCTTGAACTGGCCTTCCGCGAAGGACGTCAGCGCGCGCTGGTGCTGGCCGAACGCGAAGGACGATGGGAGGAGCATCCGCTCTCGCTTCACCTGGCCTGCGAACATTGCGGGGAGACCTATGAGCCGATCGGACCGCGCGCGCTCTCGCACAACCATCCCGACGGGGCCTGCCCCGACTGCGGAGGGCTGGGGCGTCAGCTGCGCTTCCAGGAAAGCCTGTCGGTCGCCGATGATTCGCTGTCGCTGCACGACGGCGCGGTGAAGCCCTGGAAGTGCGCCACGCGCAAGACGCTCATCCGGCGGAACGCCATCACCCGCGCCCTCGCGGAGCAGGTTCCGTTCGACCTCCGGACCCCGTGGCGCGAACTGCCCAAGGCCGTCCGCGACCTCCTGCTGCACGGCGACCCGAAGCGCAAGTTCCTGCTCCCTCCGCCCAAGGGCCGCAAGCCGGTCGAGACCGTCTGGAAGGGCATGTTCGACGAACTCGAGCACGCCTACCGCACGACCACCGGGGAATCCCTGCGTCAGCGCCTGCTGCAGTTCCAGGCCGGCTCGGTCTGCGCGGGCTGCCAAGGAAGGCGCCTCTCCCCTTCCGCCCTCTCGCTCTCGCTCGGAGGCCTGACGATGGCGGACTTCCTCGCGCTGACGGTCCCGGCGGCGCTGGAGTTCACCAGAAGGCTCGCCACGCATCCTCGCGTGATGCCGGCCGAAGAAGCCCGCCGCGGGCTCGAGCAGCGCCTCGCCTTCCTGCACGACGCCGGCCTCAATTACCTCACGCTCGACCGCGAATGCGGGACGCTCTCCGGCGGCGAGGCCCAGCGCGTGCGCCTCGCCACCCAGCTCGGACTCGGGCTCGTCGGGGTGACCTACGTCCTCGACGAACCCAGCATCGGCCTGCACCCGAGCGACCACCGTCGGCTCATCGGCTCGCTGCACGGCCTGCGCGACCTGGGCAACACGCTGGTGGTCGTAGAGCACGACCGGGACATGATGCTCGCCGCCGACCACCTCGTGGAGATGGGCCCCGGCGCGGGCGTCGACGGCGGACGCATCGTCTTCGAAGGCACGCCCCAGGCCTGCGGCGAAAACGCGGCCTCGCGCACGGGCGCCTACCTCTCCGGACGCGCCACGCTCACAGGCATCGTCAAGCGCAAGCCCATCGGCAAGGCCGCCATCACGGTCAAGGGCGCCACCGAGAACAACCTCAAGGACGTCACCGCGTCCTTCCCCGTCGGCGCGCTCACCGTCGTCTGCGGGGTCTCCGGCTCGGGAAAGAGCACGCTCGCGATCGACATCCTTTCCGCCGCCGCGGCGCGCAAGATCAACGGCGCCAAGGTCGTACCCGGCCGTCATGCCGGCCTCGAAGGCCTGGAGCAGATCACCGCCTTCACCGCGGTGGACCAGGAACCCATCGGCCGCAGCCCGCGCTCGAATCCGGCCACCTTCACCGGCATCATGGACCTCATGCGCGACCTCTGGGCCGCGCTGCCGCTCGCCAAGGCGCGCGGCTACGGCCCCGGCCGCTTCAGCTTCAACGTCCGCGGCGGCCGCTGCGAGACCTGCGCCGGCGAAGGCTCGGTCGCGCTCGACATGCAGTTCCTCGGCGAAACGTTCATCGACTGCCCCAGCTGCGCCGGTCGCCGCTTCAACCGCGAGACTCTCGAAGTGCGCTTCAAAGGCCTGAGCATCTCGGACGCCCTCGGGCTTTCGGTGCAGGAGGCGGCCGAAGTCTTCCGCGCCCAGCCCCGGCTCGCCGAAAAACTCCGCACCCTCGCCGAGGTCGGCCTGGGCTACCTCAAGCTCGGCCAGCCCGCCAACACCCTCTCCGGCGGCGAAGCCCAGCGCCTCAAGCTTGCCGCCGAACTCGCGCGCCGTGACCACTCGGGCCGTCTCTACGTGCTCGACGAACCCACCACCGGCCTGCACTGGGACGACATCGCCAAGCTGCTCGCATTGCTCGGCCGACTCCGTGACGCGGGCGCCACGCTCATCGTGATCGAGCACCAGGCCGACGTCATCCTGGCGGCGGACCATGTGATGGAACTCGGACCCGAAGGCGGTGAGAAAGGCGGCCAGCTCGTCTACGCCGGCCCACCCGAAGGCCTGCTCAAGCAGAAGGGGTCGCCGACGGGGAGAGCGTTAAGCCAGCAGCAGTGATGGTAGATGGAGGATGCAGGATTGAATGCAGAGGGTCAGGCCCCGCCCCCATCGTTCATCTCTCATCTTCTATCGCTCATCATCCATCCGCTATCCTTCATCTTCCATAATTCATCCTACATCTTCTTCGCCAACAGCCCCGCAACCGCGTTAAGGTCCGCGATCTCGGCTTCGGTGAAGTCATAGGGCTGCATCTTGCCGATGCCGAGCACGCCGATGACCTTGCCGTCGGTGCCGACGACGGGGACGGCCAGCGCGCCCTGGACGTTGGTCTTCCGCGCGTCGGGCTTGGCCACGCCGCCGAGGTCTTCCTGGAGATTGCAGAGCTGGACGGCTTCCTTGCGCTGCGCGGCGCAGCCCGCGATGCCTTTGCCGAACGGGATGTTGTCGATCTTGGGCAGCATCATCGGCAGCACGTGCGGCGGGATGCCCTGATGGGCGATGAGCGCGAGCAGGCCCGTGGATGGATCCGTGCGATGAATCGTGCCCGTGACGCATCCGAAATTGGCGAGCGCGCGCGCAAGCACCGCCGTCCAATCGGGGTCTCCGGCGAGCAGTTCCTGGATTCCGTCGATGCGTGAGGCCATGGAGAGTCAGACAGTGCCGCGGGCCAGGCGTTCCTTGAGCCAGAGGAGGCCGCCGGCCTCGTCAGTGAAGGCGCCGTCGAGCTGGGCCTCATAGGCCTCGTCGAGGACCCGGGTGAACCATTCGCCCGGGCGATGGCCTTCGGCGATGATGTGACGGCCCAGCACGAGCCGCTTGGGCGCGGCGGCACGGACGTCCAGTGCGGCGGCGCGCTCCTTGAGCCAGAGGCCCTGCGGCGACGGCTCGACCATCGAGGCGGGGCCGCGGCCCTTGCGGTCGGCGGAATCGACCCGGATGAGCCGGTCGATGCGCTGGGCCTTGGCGGCCAATCGGCGCACCGCGGCGTCGCCGGCCTTCTCGCGCTGCTTCCAAAGCTCCAGCGGCGCGCCATGCCAGCGCACGAGCGGCAGCACGGCCTCGATGAGGCGGGTCTCACGGGTGATCCGCGCGAGGAACGCCTGCGCGAGCGGCACCGAGGCCTCCTCATGGCCGTAGGCGTGCAGCCGGCCGTCATGAGGCTCACGCCGCGTCGTCGTCGCCTTGCCGAGGTCATGCAGCAGCACCGCGAGGCCGACGATGAGGTCCTCATCACGGTCGCCCTGGCGCTCGCGCGCGAAGGCGTCGAGGCAGAGCAGCGTATGGTTCCAGACGTCGCCCTCCGGATGCCACTCGGGGTCCTGTTCCACGCCGATGACCGCGTGCAGCTCCGGGTAGGACTTCGTCCAGCCGCAGTCCCTGAGGAAAGTGAGGCCAAGGGACGGCTTGCGGCCGCGGAGGAGGAGCTTCGACCACTCCTCCATCAGCCGTTCCGCCGGAAGATGCTCCTGCGTCAGCGTGCCGCAGAGCGCGACCGTCTCCGGAGCGACCGCGAACTCGAAGCGCGCGGCGAACTGCATCGCGCGCAGGACGCGCAGGGGATCCTCGGCGAACTTGTCCGACACGTGCCGCAGACGCTTGGCATGCAGGTCGGCCACGCCGCCCCACGGGTCGAGGATCTCGCCCGTGAACGGGTCCCACATCACCGCATTGACCGTGAAGTCGCGCCGTTCCGCGGCCTCCTTCGGCGTCATCGTCGGGTCGGCCTCGACCGCGAAGTCGGTGTGACGGGCGCCCGTGCGGTTCTCCCGGCGCGGCACCGAGACGTCGACGGGGAGGTCCTTGAGCTTGGTCACGCCGAAGGCGGCGCCCACCGTCACGACGCCGAACTCACGGCGGAGGGCCGCCTCGACCTGGCGCGTGCCGAGCCCGTAGACCTCGACGTCGAAGTCCAGCACCGGGGAGCCCATGAGCGCGTCGCGCACGCTGCCGCCGACCAGCAAAGGCCGGCCGCCGGCCTCCCGGAGAAGCCCGAGCGCGCGCCGTACGGGCGGCGTGAGCGGGATGAGTTCAGGACACGGCTCCGGCACGCCTCGGAGTTATCGCGGCGGCCGACGGGTGGCGAGAGGTTTTCCGTCAGAGGTTGGTGGTGAAGCCCGCCTTGAGCAGCCACGCCTTGGCGGAATCCCGGCGGTCGCCCTGGAGCACGATCTCCCTGCCTTCCAATGCGCCGCCCGTGCCGAGGGCGCGCTTGAGGTCCCGCAGCAGCGCGTCCCGCACGCGGGCCTCCTGTGACTCGATCCACTGGCCCTTGAGGATCGTGACCTCCTTGCCTCCGCGTCCGGCGCGTTCGTACTGGAGCACGACCTTGCCGAGCTTGCGCGCGGTCTTGGCGTCAGGCGCGGCGGGCTTGGGCGTCGGACCGGGAGGCAGTCCCTGGCCGTCGAGCCTGTCGAAAGGATTGCCGCTCATGCGCCGCGTCCGCAGGTCCCCGCGCCCGGAGTGCCGCCGTTGAGATAGAGCAGCGCCTTCTCGTAGGAGCGGCGGCGCAGGTAATGGTCGAGGTCGCCGGGCAGAGGATTCCCGACGTCCTTCAGTTCGTCATCAAGCAGCTTCACGGCGGCCAGCACCTCGGCCTTGGAGGGAGCCGACGCGGCGAGCCGCTCAAGGGCCTCCTGGATGCGCTGCCTGCGGGCCGGGTCCATGCCGGATGAAAATGGACCGCGGAGGCCCGCGGGCAAGCCCGGCGGGGCGGTTTTCATAGTGGACAAGGCCAGTTTGCGGCCCTATGCCCCACCTTCCTTCGGACGGATAGCTCAGTTGGTTAGAGCGCCTCTCTTACACAGAGGATGTCGTGGGTTCGAGTCCCCCTCCGTCCACCCTCACCCGCAAACGACGCAACATGAAGAAGAAGCACACCCTGTCCGCCCTCGTGGAGAACAAGTTCGGCGTACTCGCCCGGGTGGCCGGCATGCTTTCCGGCCGCGGCTTCAACATCGAGACCCTCAACGTCGGCCCGACCCATGACCCCGCCTACTCGCGGATCACGGCCACGGTCGTCGCCGACGACGCCGCCCTCGACCGCTGCGTCAAGGCCCTGGACAAGCTGATCAACGTCATCACCGTCCAGGACTTCTCCCGCGAGCAGGTCGACCACGTCGCCCGTGAGCTCATCCTCGTGAAGGTGAAGAGCGACCGCAAGAGCCGGAGCGAGCTGATCGAGATGGCCTCGCTCTTCCGCGCGAAAGTCGTCGACGTCGCGCATGACTCCCTCGTGATCGAATTCACCGGAGGCGAGAGCAAGATCACCGCCTTCCTCGACCTCATCGCCCCCTTCGGCATCCTCGAGTCCGCCCGCACCGGCGCCGTCGCCCTTTCCCGCGGACGCAAGAAGGAAGTCCGCTGAGCCCCTTCCCACCAACGAACCAATGCCTGCCAAAGTGTACACCGACAAGGACGCCGACCTCGGCTTCCTGAAGAACAAGACCCTCGCCGTCCTCGGCTTCGGCTCCCAGGGCCACTCCCACGCCATGAACCTGCGCGACAGCGGGCTCAACGTGATCGTGGGCCTCTACAAGGGCTCCAAGTCCGCCGCCGCCGCGAAGAAGAAGGGCTTCAAGGTCTATGAGACCGCCGAGGCCGTCCGCCGCGCGGACGTCATGCTCGTCGGCATCCCCGACATGAAGCAGGCCGACGTCTGGAACCGCGACATCGCCCCCAATCTCGGCAAGGGCGGCAAGACCGTGCTCTTCATCCACGGCCTCTCCGTCCACTACAAGCTGATCAAGCCCCAGAAGAACGTGGACATCGCCATGGTCGCCCCCAAGGGCCCCGGCCACGTCGTCCGCGCCCAGTATGTCGAGGGCAAGGGCGTGCCCGCCCTCATCGCGATCCAGCAGGACGTCTCCGGCAAGGCCGTGAAGACCGCCCTCGCCTGGGCCAAGGGCATCGGCTCGACCCGCGCCGGCGTCATCCGCACCACCTTCAAGGAGGAGGCCGAGACGGACCTCTTCGGCGAGCAGGCCGTGCTCTGCGGCGGCGCCTCCGAACTCGTGAAGGTCGGCTTCGAGACGCTCGTCGAGGCCGGCTACCAGCCCGAGATGGCCTACTTCGAGTGCCTGCATGAGCTGAAGCTCATCGTCGACCTGATGGTCGAGTCCGGCATCTCCGGCATGCGCTTCTCGATCTCCGAGACCGCCAAGTACGGCGACATCACCCGCGGTCCCCGCGTGATCAACAGCTCGTCCCGCAAGGCGATGCGCGAGATCCTCAAGGAGATCCAGTCCGGCAAGTTCACCGCCCAGTGGGTCAAGGAATACAAGGGCGGCCTGAAGAACTACAACCGCCTCCTCAAGAAGGGCGAGAACCACCCGATCGAAAAGACCGGCCAGCGTCTCCGCTCCCTCATGCCCTGGGTCCAGAAGAAGAACATCCGCGGCGCCCAGGCCGAGTACACGACCAAGTAAGGGTCGCCGGGATTCCGTCCAACGAAGGGCCGACGCAAGTCGGCCCTTCTTCGTGCACGCTCACTTCGCGGCGGGAGCCCTGCCCTGCGGGCTGCCGGGCAGGAACTCCTCGCGGCTGACGGAGCCGTCCCCGTCGGCATCGCGACGGGCGAACCATTCCGCGGCGTCGGCCGCGGAGCGACCGACGGAGAACTCCGCACGCGAGAGCTTCCCGTCGCCGTCCACGTCCAGCTTCCTGAACAGCGGCGCGCGGTCCTCGGACGCCTCGGCCTTGGCCTTGCCCTTCCCCTTTCCCTTGGGCGTGACCTTGCCGCTGGGAATCGCCGGCAACGGCAGATAGTCGAAATCGGCGACCATCTTCTTGGCCATCTCGAGCAGGAGCGCGCGTTCGGCTTCGGCCACCTCGGGCCGACCGCTGAGGTTTTCCAGCTCGGACGGGTCCTTCTCGAGATCATAGAACTCGTAGACGGGACGAGGCGTCGTGAAATAGGTCGCAGCCAGGCCGGCCGAAAGGCCGCCCTTGGCGTGCAGCTCCTGGATCGACTGCCAGGCCGGACCGCCGGCGCTGTCCACGGGCGAATAGGGGAGCCACGGCGTGCAGTTGTAGATGGCCTTGTAACGGTCGCTGCGAACGGCACGGGAGAGGTCATAACCGCTGTTGGCCATGCCGACCTTCACCGGCGCGCTGCCGTGCGGGCCGCGCTCGGTGAAGACGTGGTCGCGGACCTTGGCGACCTCACCCTTCAACAGGGGGAGGAAGCTGATGCCCGTCATGCCGGGGGCGGCCTTGAGGCCGGCGGCCGCCAGCACGGTGGGTCCGACGTCCTCGCCGCTGAGCAGGGCCGAGGAGTCGCCGCCCGGCGCCACCACGCCGGGCCAGCGCACCAGGAAGGGTACGTTGCATCCGGGGTCGTAGAGGGAGCCCTTGCCGTGCGGGAGCGCCTGACCGTTGTCCCCCGCGAAGATGACGAGCGTGTCCTTGGTCAGGCCGGCGGACTCCAGCAGCGCCAGCAGCCTGCCCAGGCTCGCGTCAACGCGGTTCACCTCGGCGCAGTAGTCGGCATACTGCTCACGCACGGCGGGCAGATCGGGCACGTGCCCGGGCAGCTTGAGCGAGGCGGGATCGGGGCGGAAGGAGGCGGGCGCGTTCCAGGCATGGTGCGGGTCGCTGAAGTTCACCCACAGGCAGAAGGGACGTTCCTTGGGACGTCCTTCAAGGAAGGCGGCCGTCTGCTTGATCGCCAGTTCGTCAGAGCCGTGTTCGACCACGTCAAAACGGTCCTTGAAGGTCTTGTAGCCTCCGTCCACGAGGAAGGAGCTGAGCTCACCGGCGCCGGTGATGCCCGACCCGTCCAAGTGATAGGAGCGGCCGACCACGCCGACGTAATAGCCCGCCTCCTTCTTGAGGACTTCGGGGAACGTGATGACGTCACGCGGCAGGGGCGAAGAGAAGCGGGTGATGCGCGCGGCCACCGGCGACCGGCCGCTGAGATAGGCGGCGCGCGAGGGCACGCACTGCGGCGCCGAGGTGAAGAAGCGCCGGAACTTGGCGCCCTCCGAGGCCAGCCGGTCGAGATTCGGGGTGCGGACGTTCGTGTCGCCGTAGCAGCTCAGGTAGGGGTAGCTGTGGTCATCGGATAGGATGAACAGGACGTTGGGCCGGTCGGCGGCGGCGAGGGAGACGGCCAGGACGAAGAGCAGGACGCGAAGCTTCATGGGGCGACGGGATGTTCGTCCCGGACCGCCCGTCGGTCAACACGCCTCGCTCAGAACCTGCCCGTGAGCGACAGCCGGAACTGGATCGGCTCCACCGGGTGGAAGTGGATGCCGTCCGCGCCGCCGGTGGCGGAGGATTCATAAGAATAGGCGATGTCCTGGTCGAGGCGGTCGAGCAGATTGAGCACGCTGAGCGTGGCCTGCCAGTTGGCGTTCAGCTGGTAGCCGACCGAGGCGTTGAGCATGATGGTCTCGTCGGACCGTGCGGCGCCGGCGGCATCGAGGTCCCTGGGCCCGAAATAGCGGAGGCGGAGGGCGCCGGACCAGCCCGACTGGTTGCGGACGGTGACGCCGGCCGCCACGACCGTGTCGATGGCGCCCTCGACGTTGCGGGCGCCCGTGGGCAGGTCGCTGTAGAGGGCCTGGGAGGCGGCGACATCGAGGTCGAACGAAAGCCAGGCGTAGGGCGTCCAGTAATTGGCCCACTCGACCCCGTAGCGATCGCTGGAGTCGGAGGGCTCGACGGTGCCGGCATCGCCGATGAACACCAGCTCCTGCTGGGTGCGTAGATACCAGAGCGAAAGGGTGCTCTGGAGGTCCTTGACGGCAAGCGTGCGGATGCCGACCTCCGCTCCGCGGGCGGGCACCAGACCGCGCAGCGGACCGGAGGCCAGGGTGGCGCCGCGGACGTCGTTGCTGTGGAAGCCGTAGCCGGCCTGGAAGAAGTATTCGGTCTTGTCCCAGGGTCCTAGCACCAGGGTCAGTTTCGGACTGAACTGGGCCGTCTCGACATCACCGGAATCGGCGGGCGTCGCGATGGAATTGACGTCGGCGAACTGCAGGTCGCCGCGGCCGCCGATGACGCTGCGGAAACCGGGCGTCCACTGGACGCGGTGCTCGGCGTAGATTCCGACCGTGCCCACGCCGAACTCATGCTGCGCGGTCGTGGAGAGCCGACGACGGTCATCCGTGGCGTAAAGTCCGTTGTCGACCCAGTCGTGACGGAACTGGAGCCCCGCCGAAATCTCGGTCGGACGGCCGGCCCATTCGCCATGCGCGTGATGGGCGTAGCTGAAACCGGCGGCGGTGCGGGCGTCCTGCTGCTCGAACTGGTCGCCGTTGACCGGGTCGTTCAGCGCGTAGGTGAAGTTGGAGAAGAGGTCGAGGTCGTAGCGGAAGACGTAGGCCTGCAGCCGGTCCTCGGAACCGCCGTGACGATGACGCCAGTCGGCCGACCACGAGACGTAGCGCGAGTCACCCCCGTTCGTCGGATCCATGTTGCCCCAGGGCGACAACGCCCCCGTTTCGACCAGCGCAAGCGGGATCTGGTCGCTCGTGCGCCACTCGCCCTGATAGAAGCGCAGGGTGGTCGAGAAGCCGTCGTGGTCGTCCCCGCGCGACCAGGTCAGCTGTCCGTTGGCGCGGCGGAAATTGTCGCCCATCTCCCAGGGTCCGTCGGAGTGGGCGCCCTGGACGGCGTAAAGAAGTTCGCCCGATCCTGCCTTCACCGTGTCGGCGACGAGAGCGCGGCCGTAGCCGAAGGAGCCGCCTTCGAGGAGCAGCAGTGACTTTGGAAGCCGCCGGAACGTCTCCAGATAGGCGGCGCCCGCGGTCCCGAAGTCTCCGGTCTGGGCGTAGTAAGGACCCTTCTGGTAATTGACCCGCTCGATGAGCTCGGGGATCACGAAGTTCATGTCCGCGTAGCCCTGGCCGTGTCCGTGGGAGGGCATGTTGAGCGGCACGCCGTCGATGAAAGTCGCGAAGTCCGTGCCGTGATCGAGGTTGAATCCGCGCAGGAAGTACTGGTTGGCCTTGCCGCCGCCTGCGTGCTGCGTGATGATCAGCCCAGGCACCGTCTCGAGCACCTCGCCGGGACGCAGCAGGGGACGCTCCGAAAGCTGCACCGCGCCGGTGACTCCGATCGTGGCGGAGTCAGCGACGCCCAGCAGGCTGTCCTGCCGCCCCATCACCACGATCTCCTCCATGCGCTTCGGCACGGGATCGGCGCGGAGCCAGGAAAGCGGGGCGGCTGCGAGCAGCAGGGGCAGGAGACGCATCACAACGGGGATAAGCGGCTGGCCTTGACAAAGCGAGCGCAAGTGATGCCGAACTGTCCCTCACTGCTGGCCGATCAGAAAGTGAGCCGCAGGCCCAGCTCGACACCGCGGCCGGGAAGTGGCACGGCATCCTTGACGAAGGAGGAAGGATTGCGGGCCACGCGATCCAGCAGGTTGATGCCCCGCAACGTCACGCGCGCGTTGGCCCCGGCCAGACGGAAGGAACGTCCCAGCGAAGCGCTCACCAACGGGTAACCCGAGGTCCGCGACTCATCCACCGCGGGATGATCCTGTGTCAGGAAATAGGCGACTTCCCCGCGCCAATCCCAGCCGGAGAGCAACCCGTTGAGCCCGAAGCCGACGCGGCCCGGCGAGATGCGCGGCAGGGCGCCGGCGCCGTCGCGACGCGACGCCCGCAGCGTGTCGGCGAAGACCTCGACGTTGAGCCTGGCCGAGTCGCCCGCCAACGCCGCGTAGTTCAGGCGTGCCTCCGCGCCGTAGAGATGGGCGGGGACGGAGGCGTAGTCGTAGCGGACGAGCTCGTCCGCGCCGCCGAGACTGAAATCGGGGCCGCCGACGCCGGTCAGATCCGGCCCGTAGCCGTTCTCGATGAGCGTGATGAAGGACGAGTAGCGATTGTAGAAGGCCGAGACGCTGCCCGTCAGCGGACCGGCGACCTTCGCCACCTCCCACTCGAGGCCGTAGCCGCGCTCCTTGCCCAGGGCGCGGTCGCCGAACTCATAGGCGTCCGTGCCGACGTGGGGTCCGTCGGCGAAGAGCTCCTGGTAATTGGGCGAACGCTCGACGCGGCTCACGGTCAGCGTCGTGCGCCACTCCGCGCCCAGGTCCTTCTCGAGCGCCAGCGAGAGTCCGAGCGGCGTGAACGAGCGGCGAGCCGCGCCGGGATCGCTCAGCACGCCCTCGTGCGTCCAGGCGTCGGCTGAGACCGAGTCACGCTGGACTCGGAAGCCGTAGCGCAGCCGCAGCCCCGGGGCTTCGAAAGGCGTGACGAAAGAACCGAACAGCGCGGCATTGCGGCTGGTGGTCGAAGGGAGGAACGCCTCGTCGCCGGTCACGTCAAAGTCGAAGGCTCCGCCTTGGATGCCGATCACCGCCTCGGTCGAGCCGATGCGGGCCAGCGTGAGGTCGAGACGGGCGTCGAAGCCCTGGTTGGCGAAAGTGGCGTGGGCCACGCCGCCCTCCAGCTCGGAGTGCTCATAATCCGTGATGCCGGCGCGGAAGGCCGCCTTGCGGACGGCGCCGTCGAGACGGGCTTCACCGGCGATGTCCCAGCGCCGCTGGCTCTGTCCGATCACCACCTCGGGTTCGGCGACGCCGTAGTCATTGTCGAGTCCCGACCAGGAGACGCCGACGAAGCCTCCCTCCCAGACCTTGCTCACCCCGAAACCTCCGCCGACCGCTTCCGAACCCGTGCCGGCGATGCGTCCGACGGGGGTGCGCAAGTCGTCGGTGGAGCGTCCGAAGTAGTCGGCCTGCACGACCCAGTCGCCTGCGGTCGCATGCGCCTTGAGTCCGCCCGAGGCCAGATTGTCGACCGAGCCGGACCGCCCGACAAGCGTGCCGCCGTTGCCAAGCCGCTGGGTCGCGATGCGTGTGTCGTTCAGATTGACCACCCCGCCGAGGATGCTGGTCGAGTAAAGCAACGCGGAAGGACCGCGGAAGATCTGCATCTCACGCAGTGACAACGGGTCGACACCCACCGCGTGGTCAGGACTGGCGGAGGAGGCGTCGAGCAGCGCCGTGCCGTTCTGCAGGATGCGGATCTTGTCACCGTCAAGGCCGCGCACGATGGGCCGTCCGGAGTTCGGACCGAACTGGCTGTTGGCGACGCCGGGCAGGGAGCTGAGCGCGTCGCCGACGTTCATGGCGGAGAGCAGGGAAAGTTCGGCCGGGCCCATGAGCAGCGCGGGCGTGTCGGCGGAGACGGCGGCGCCGATGGAGGAGCCCTTCACCGTGATCGTCTCCATCGCCTTCGGGGTCTGGGCGAGCAGCGGTGGCACGGAAAGGGCGGCGACGAGCAGAGAGCGCTTCAGATTTCGCATGACGCCCGAGGCATAATTCGTCCCGAAGAAGACCTGCAACATCAAATGCAACTTATTTGCATTAAGAGTCCCAAGGGTTGCAGTCCCGCTTGGCCTGCGGCTGGATGAGGCCACCCCGCCCCATGAAGGAATCCGAAAGAACTCCCGATCACGTCCATTCGGACGCTTTTCTGGCCAAGCTCATGCGAGACCAGCTCAAGCTGTCCGTGGCCTGCGCCCTCTGTTTCGCAGTGGCGCTGGTCGCCCTGCCCCTTCTCAACTACTGGCAACCTGAGCTCATGGCCCGGCGCGTCGGCGGCTTCACCCTGACCTGGCTGATCCTCGGCGTGCTCTTCTTCCCCTTCGTCTGGGTCATCTCCTACGTCTTCATCCGGCGCTCCATCGCGCTGGAGGAGGCCGAGGCCAAGGCCGCCAGGGACGGTTCCCGCGCCTGAGCCATGCATCCCGTCCTCGCCATGACCGTCGACCCCTGGATCGCCGCCCTCGCCCTGCTCACCGTGGCCGTCACGGTGGCCATGGGCTTCTGGTCAGCGGGCAAGTCCAAGAGCGCGGGTGACTTCTTCGTCGCCGGCCGCTCCGTCTCCGTAGGCTGGAACGCCTCCGCCATCTCCGGCGAATACCTGTCGGCCGCCTCCTTCATGGGCGTCGCCGGCATGGTGATGCTCAACGGCTACGACGCCCTTTGGTATCCCGTCTGCTACGCCTGCGGCTACCTCTTCCTCCTGCTCTTCATCGCCGGCCCGCTGCGTCGCTTCGGCGCGTACACCATCCCGGACTTCGCCGAGGGACGCTACGACTCTCCGCTTTTCCGCAAGATCGCGGTGTGCTTCGTGCTCTTCATCGGCTTCTTCTACACCATGCCCCAGATGAAGGGCGCGGGCACGACGCTCGCCTACATCTTCCCTGGCCTGCCCTACTGGGCGGGCGTGGTGGTGGTCGGGGCGGTCATCACCCTCAACGTCTCCCTTGGCGGCATGAAGGGCATCACCCTCGTGCAGGCCTTCCAGTATTGGCTCAAGATGTTCGCGATCGCCCTGCCCGTCTTCGTGCTGGCTTCGGTCGTCGGGCACTACCACGAGCACCTCGGCGCCAACGCCGCCGCCGGCTCGCCGGCCGTGCCGGCCGCCGCGGAGCGCAAGGCGCTTCCCGCCAAGGCTCCGAAGGACGAGCAATGGATCGCCCCCTTCGGCAGCCTGACCACCAAGGCCGTGGACAGCGCCATCAAGTCGGCGCCCTCTCCCGAGGCCAAGGCGGAGCTCGAGGCCGCGCGTCGCCCCTACTCCCTCCTCTACACCTACTCGCTCATCATCGCGCTCGTCTGCGGCACCGCCGGCCTGCCGCACATCCTGGTGCGCTTCTACACGAACCCCGACGGCGTGGCGGCGAAGCGCACCACGATGTGGGTCATGATCCTCATCGGCGTCTTCTACGTCTTCCCGCCCGTCTACGGCGTGCTGGGTCGTTCGCTGACCCCCGAACTCTACGAGGCCGTGGGCTCGAAGGGCACGGACAAGGTCGTGCTCGAGCTCCCGACCCTGCTGGCGGGCAAGGACCATCCGCTTCTGGGCTCGGTCCTCTCCGGCATCACGTGCGCCGGAGCCTTCGCCGCGTTCATGTCGACCTTCTCCGGCCTGCTGGTCTCGATGACCGGCGCCCTCGCCCACGACATCTACGGCCGGATCCTGCGCCCGCAGTCGACGCCCGAGCAGCGCCTCAAGGCCTTCAAGTGGTCCGCCGTCCTGATCGGCGGCCTCGCCATCGCGCTGGGCACGCAGGTCGAGAAGCCCAACATCAACTTCCTCGTCGGACAGGCCTTCGCGATCGCCGCCGCCAGCTACTTCCCGCTGCTCTTCATGAGCGTATGGTGGCGCGGCATGACCATGAAGGGCGCGGCCTCCGGCATGCTCGGCGGAGGCCTGGCGGCCCTCGCGGCCATCACCCTCACAACGCTCTCCGACGTCTACTCCGTGCAGTCGCTGGCCGACTTCTGGGTCGCGCATCCGCTGCTGCGCATCCTCTGCGAGCAGCCCGCGATCTGGGCCGTGCCGCTCTCCATCGGCCTCATGATCGTCGTCTCGAAGGCGACCGCCGCCGAGGTCCCGGCCGATGTGCGCATGAAGATGCTGGTGCTCCACGCCCCCGAGTCGCTGGGCCTGAAGCAGGAGTACATCAAGGAGCACGAAGGCCTGGGGCACTGAGCGCGGGCCTCACTTGAAACTTGGAAATCCTCCCTGCCGCGCGTTTGCTGGCCGGGTGAAGGAGACCGTCCACGACGAGGAGGAACTGGGGGCCTACCGCAAGGTGCAGGCGCTGGCCCTCGCCGTTCCCGCGGGGACCCTCTGGGCGGCCGGCCGGATGGCGGCGGGCGGCGTCGACGTCTGGCTCGGACGGGTGGAAGACGCCTCCGGAAAGATGCTCATGCTGGGAGTGAAGGTCGCCGTCCCCGCCGCGGTCTGCGGCGCGATCGCGGCCTACCTGTGCGGACAGGACCGCGCGCCCGGCCCCGTGAGGGCGGCCGCCTGGATCCTGCTCGCCGGCAACCTGATGATTCCTCTCGCTTGGGCCGTGCTGTGGCTCATCAAGGGCTGAAACATGGCCCGTCCCGTCGTCATCGTCACCCGAGGCAGCCCGCTCGCCCTGCAGCAGGCCCATGACGCCGCCGGCCGGGTGCGTGAAGCGCTGGGACTGGAGACGGAAGTGCGCGTGCTCTCCACGACCGGGGACCGCCAGGCCTCATGGTCCCTGGAGAAGCAGGGCGGCAAAGGGCTCTTCACCGCCGAACTCGAGCAGGCGCTGCTGCGCGGCGAGGCCGACCTCGCGGTGCACAGCTCCAAGGACCTGCCGACGGAGATGCCGGCCGGGCTGACCATCGCCTGCTGCCTGCGGCGCGAGGACGCGCGCGACGTGCTCGTGCGCCGGACGGCCTCGGCTTCGCTCGCCACCGTCGCGACCGGCAGTCCGCGACGCCGCGCGCAGGGGGGCGTCATGTTCCCGCAGGCCGCCTGGACGGAACTGCGCGGCAACGTCGACACGCGCCTGAAGAAGATCGCGGCCGGCGAGGCCGACGGCTCCTTCCTCGCCGCGTCGGGCCTCGACCGGCTTGCGATCCGTTCCTGGGAAGGACTCAGCTTCGAGCGCGTCGACCTCGACCGCATGGTGCCGGCCGCCGGACAGGGCGCGGTGGCGCTGCAGTGCCGTTCAGGCGACGCCGCCAGGTTCGCGGGCGTCGGGTGCGCGCAGACGACCTTCTCGGTGACCGTCGAGCGGCTCTTCCTCTCCAAGCTGGGAGAAGGGTGTCACACGGCCTTCGCCTGCCATCACGCCGACGGCAGGATACGCCTGTTCCGCGGCGACTTCGGACATCGCTCCCTGCCGTTCCCCGCGACCGGCGTCGAGGAGGCCTCGGCCCTCGCGGACCGCACGCTCAAAGACCTGCTCCCTTCCCGATGAGCAAGCTCCCGCTCCGAGACCGCATGGTGGTGCTGACCCGTCCCGAAGGACGGGGAGCCGACTGGAAGGAGGCGCTCGCGGACGCCGGCGCCGCCGTGAGCGAGCTCCCGCTGATCGCCATCAGCTTCGAACCCGATGACGCGGTGCTCTCCGAAGTCCTGGATGGCATCAACCAGTACGACTGGGTCGTCTTCACGAGCGCCAACGGCGTGCGGGGCTTCTTCGACCGGTTCTTCGAGCGCTTCACGGACATCCGCTCGGTCGGGGGCGCGCGCTTCGCCTGCGTCGGTCCGGCCACGGAACGGCAGCTGAGGGCCTATCACCTCGATTCCGACCTGACCGCCGTCCAGGCCGACGCGCGCGCGCTGGGCCAGGAACTGATCGAGAAGCACGACATCGAGAACCAGAAAGTCCTGCTCGTCACCGGCAACCTCAACTCCCCCGAGCTGCCGCGGATGCTGTCGGACGGCGGGCTCGCCATCGTCGACGTCCTCAAGGTCTACGGCACCGAGGAGAATCCGGTGGGGGCCTCCCCTGAAGCCGCCGAGTTCCGCCGCCGCGGGGCGGACGCCATCGTGTTCGCCAGTCCCTCCGCGGTGGAGTCATTCATCCATCAGGCGGCCTCGCTGCGGCCGGAAGCCGGAGCCCGGCAGCCCAAGGCCGTGGCGGTCGGCCCCACCACCGCCGACGCCGTGCGACGGGCCGGCATCCCGCTCGCCGCTACTGCGTCCGCGCCCACCGCGGCCGCCGTCCGTGACGCCGTCATAGCGGCGCTCGCCTCATGATCGGCGGCGTTCGCATCAAAGTCTGCGGCATCACGCACGCCGCCGACGCCTCCCTGGCGCTGGAGGCCGGAGCCGACTTCCTGGGCGTGAACTGCTGGAAAGGCTCGCCGCGTTTCGTGAAGGCGGAAGCCCGCAGGGCGCTGCTCCATGAGATTCCCGTGGCGGCCCGCGTGGCCGTCACCGTGAACCCGACGGACGAAGAGGCCGAAGGTCTCATCAAGGAGGGCTTCGCCATCGTCCAGGCGCACTTCGATCCGGCCAAGGCCGAATGCGACCCGGGGGCGCTTGCGCGACGCCTGGGCAAGGCACGGCTGTGGCTGGCTCCGCGGCTCTCCGACGGGGCTGCCTGGCCCGCGGGCCTGCTGGAACTGGCTTCGGGCTTCGTCCATGACGCGCATTCCCGGGAGGCCTTCGGCGGCACCGGCAAACGGTCCGACTGGTCCCGATTCGCCGCCCTCCGCAAGCAACACCCCGGTCATCTCTGGATCCTGGCCGGAGGACTCTCCCCCGCCAACGTCAGGCAGGCCCTGGAGGAGACCGATGCTCCCTGCCTGGACCTCAACAGCGGCGTCGAACTGTCCCCTGGTCTCAAATCTGCCGAGAAATTGCACGAAGTGAGGCATCTTCTGCACAATAATAGCCAATCCTGAGCCTGTGTCGCCCGTCGCTCCCGTTGGCACGGGGCTTGCATAAGCGGACTTGCTCAACCGAACGCACAAACCAACCTAATACCACCATGAAACTCGTCGTCGCCATCATCAAGCCGTTCAAGCTCGAAGAAGTGAAGGACGCCCTCGCCGAAATCGGCATCGAGGGCATGACCGTCACCGAGGTGAAGGGCTTCGGCCGCCAGAAGGGCCACACTGAAATCTACCGTGGCTCCGAGTACACGGTCGACTTCCTGCCCAAGGTCAAGATCGAGGCCGCCGTGGCCGACGAGCAGGTCGACAAGGCCATCGCCACGATCTCCAAGGCCGCCCACACCGGCAAGATCGGCGACGGCAAGATCTTCGTCTACGCCCTCTCCGAAGTGGTGCGCATCCGCACGGGCGAGCGCGGCTCCGCCGCCCTCTGAACAAGACCGCAGCACGGACCCGAAGGGCGGCCTCAGGCCGCCCTTCCTGTTTGTCGCATCACTTGGCGGCGGAGTTCGCCCTGGCCTTGGCGGCCTTGATCTCCGCCTTGATGGCGTTGTTCTTCTCGAGCGTCCCGGGTGAGTTCCACTTGAAGACGTGGTAGGTCGCGGGCGTTGCGCCGGCGTTGCGGATGGTGTGCTCCACGCAGGAGGCCTGAAAAATGACCGAGCCGGGCCCGAGACGCTTCCATTCTCCGGCCACGAGGGCCTCCACCGTGCCCTCTTTCACCACCATGATCTCCTCGTCCGGATGGATGTGCGGCTCATGGGACGTCTCACCGCGGTTGAGCGTCGTGATGTGGCATTCGAGCTCGTCGAGCGTGGGGGTCGGGGCGCGGCATACGTGCCTCACCCCGCCCTTGGCGCTGGGCTTGAACTCCATCTTGTCCCAGTCGAACGCGGTCGAGGTCATGACCGGAGGGCGTGACTTGGAGGCGGCGGGCGAGGCCGCGCATCCGGACAGCGCCAGGAAGGCCGTCAGGAGGACGAAGAAGGGAAGTCGGGGGTGCCGCATGAACCACCGATAGCGTCGGACGCCCCGGCAGACAAGACCTGCCCGCCTGAGCCGCCTTGCCCCCGCGCCCCGCCAGCCCCTATCTTGGCCGCATGACCGCGCCCCGCCGCCTGCTCGCCCTGCTGGTGCTGTCGGCAGCCATGACCGGATGCGGCGACCAGGAGACGACCGCGGACCGCAAGGCCCGCGAGGGCGTCCTGGTGATCAACAACATGGCCGAACCCTCCGGCCTGGACCCGCAGACCGTGACGGGCCTGAGCGAGAGCCGCATCATGTACGCGCTCTTCGAGGGACTCGTGAACTACGACCCGGTCGACCTGAGCCCCGCGCCCGGAGTCGCGGAAAGCTGGACGATGTCGGCCGACGGACGGACCTGGACCTTCCGACTCCGCCGGGAGGCCCGCTGGTCCAACGGCGACCCCGTGACCTCGGCCGACTTCCTCTTCAGCTGGCGGCGCATCCTGCTGCCTTCCTTCGGCGCCGAATACGCCTCGATGCTCCATGCGGTGAAAGGCGCGAAAGATTTCAACGAGGGCAGGGAGAAGGACTTCTCCCGGGTCGGCTTCAGGGCGCCGGACGACCGCACCCTGGTCGTCGAACTCGAATATCCCGTGCCGTACTTCCTGGGACTGCTCTGCCACCACAGCTGGCTGCCGGTGCACCCTCCGACCATCCTGAAGCACGGGGCCGTCGACGCCCTGCACACGCCTTGGACCCGGCCGGGCTCGCTCGTCGGCAACGGCGCCTTCAGCCTCGAGTCGTGGGAGGTGGCGCGTCACGTGAAACTGCGGCGGAACCCCCTGTATTGGAACGCCGCCAAAGTCGGACTGAACGGCGTCGAGTTCCGCGCCATTCCCGACCTCTTCGCCGAGGAGCGCGCGTTCCGCGGCGGCGAACTGCACATCACCGGCGCCGTGCCGCCCTACAAGGTCGGCCGGATGCGCGCGGAGAAGGCACCGGAGCTGCGCCTCGACCCGTTCCTGGCGACGGGCTTCATCTGGGTGAACTGCGACTTCCAAGGCAAGGACCCGGCCGTCCGCAAGGCGCTGTCCGACGCCCGCGTCCGACGCGCGCTCGGCCTCGCCATCGACCGCCAGCAGATCGTCGAGAAAGTCCTGCGCGCCGGCGAGACGCCCGCCCTGCACTTCACGCCGCCCGGCACGGGCGGATTCCACGCGACGGCGAGATGGCGGCCTGATCTCGAGGAGGCCCGACGCCTGCTCACGGAGGCCGGCTATCCGGACGGCCGGGGCTTCCCGAAGCTTGAATACCTGTACAACAGTTCCGAGGGCTCCCAGATGGCGGCCCAGGCCTATCAGGAGATGTGGCGCGGCGGCCTCGGGATCCAGGTCGAGCTCCGCAATCTGGAATGGAAAGTCTACCTCTCCGCCATGCACAAGGGCGACTACCAGATCGGACGGGGCGCCTGGGTCGGCGACTACAACGACCCCAACACCTTCCTGGAGATGCTCCAGACCGGCAACGGACTCAACCAGTCCCGTTGGAGCGACCCCGACTATGACCGTCTGCTGGGGCTCGCGGCGCGTGAGACCGATCCGGTCAAGCGCCACGGGCATTTCCAGGCCGCCGAGGAGCTGCTCGTGCGGCAGGCGCCCGTGATCCCGGTGGCCTTCGGCCGCAACAAGTTCCTGATCAGCCCCCATGTGAAGGGATGGCACCCCACCCTCCTCGACCAGCACCCCCTCAACGGCGTCACCCTCGCTCCGAGCAAAGGAGATTGAAGGAAAGCCGCCCAGAGGCAGGATGAGGGCAGTTCCCCATGCGCCTCCTCCTCGCCGCCCTGCTCTCCACCTCCGCCCTTCTCGCGCAGGAGCCCGCGCCCGCGCGCGCCCTGCCGGCGGACACCAGCGTCAACAAGCTGCGGGGGATCAACTACCTCTTCATCGACGTGAAAGTGAACGACCAGCGCAGCGAGGACGGGGACCTGCGGGCCGAACTGCGCGACGTCGTGGAGCTTGAGCTGCGGCGCAACAACGTGGCCCCCAAGGAGGCGCCGATGGCCCCCAACGAGAGCCACGTGCCGCTGCTGACGATCGAGGTGCGCTTCGACCGCGCGCTCGGGCGCTCGGCGGCAGACATCGAGCTGTCCATCCGCGACACCGCCACCGTGGTGCGCAACAACGAGAAGGTCATGGCCGTCACCTACACCCAGGTGAAGAAGGCGATGGCCCCCTCGGACTCCGCGCTCCCCCGTGAGGTCAAGGCCCGCGCCCGCGAACTCGTGACCGAGCTCATCGACGGACTGCGCAAGGCCAACGGCCGCTGAGGCGTCCGGTCCTCGCACGGCACAGGCCCCGTCACCGGTTGCGCCGGACCTCTCCGACGTTCCATTCTCCGTCACGCACCATGTCATCCGTCGAATCCCGCATCGCCGAACTCGGCCTCACTCTGCCCACGCCGCCCGCGGCCGCCGGAGCCTACGTGCCCGCCGTGCGGTCCGGAGCCCTGCTCTTCCTGGCCGGAACGCTCCCCGTGAGGGACGGCAAGGTCGTCTCGCTGGGCAAGGTCGGCCGTGAAGTGGACCTGGTGCAGGCGGCGGAGGCCGCGCGCCTCTGCGCCCTGAACGCCCTGGCCAACGCCAAGGCGGCGCTCGGCTCGCTGGACCGCGTCGAAAGGGTCGTGATGGTCAACGGCTTCGTCAACGGCGTCGACGGCTTCAGCGACAGCCCCAAGGTGCTCAACGGCGCCTCGGAGTTCCTGCTGCACGCCTTCGGCGAGGCCGGCAGACACGCGCGCGCCGCGGTCTCGGTCAACGGACTGCCGCTCGGCGCCTCGGTCGAGGTGCAGATGACCCTGCAGGTGCGCGACTGAGCCTCAGCCTCCGCTCACGGAGACGTTGGGGAAGTCGATGCCGAAGCCCTTGCCGTCGGGCGGGGATCCGCAGTTGCCGATGCGCGCGCAGGCGCGACGGACGAGCTCGGCGATGCGGGGATCGGAGGGCTGACGGATCCATGAACCGAAACGCACGTTGCCGGCGGCGTCCACGGTCAGCGTGACGCCGCAGGCCCCGACGCTCTGGAGCTCGCCGCCGTCCTGGCTGATGATCTCGACCCAGGCGGAACGGAAACGGGCGAGCACCTCGCCCGCATAAAGCTGCTTGGCCGAGGCGCTGCCGCCATCGCCGCCGTTCTCTCCCGTGCCCGTGGACCGTCCGCGGACCGCGACGCCCCCGATCGACCCGGTCTTGCCGCTGGCGCCCGAACGCCCCCCCTTGGAGGAAAGGAAATCATTGAGGGAGGTGCGCCCGGGACCGGAACTCTTGGCGAGGTTCTTCGCAGTCTTGGTTTCCGACTTGGAGGAAGAATTGGACTGAGAGGAGGACTCGGCCTGCTGCTGGGCCCGGCGCA
>CAIOPO010000037.1 GCA_903860195.1 uncultured Opitutia bacterium
GTGTTCAGGTTCACCTTTCCCTGAGCCGCCTCAGAGCTCGACCTGCATGCCCAGTTCCACCACCCGTCCCGGCGGGAGGTTGAAGTAGGCCGTGGCCGAGAGCGCGTTGCGATTGAGGATCTCGAAGATCTTCTCCTGCGGTCCGTTCAACGACATGTAAGTCGTGGCGCGCACGATGGTCTCGCGGCTGAGGAAGTAGGTCGTCTCGAGCGGGTTCGGATCGATTCCGAGCTCGCGGTAGGCGGCCTCGAGCACCGGGAAGGCGTCCTGCTTCTCGCGGAACCCGAACCTGCCCGTGACGCTGAGCACCGACGGGAACTCCTCGTGGCTGTCGACCCTGCAGAACTTGGGTCCGCGGGTCTGGAAGCTCACCCGTTCCGCGGGGGGCACGATGGCGCGGTCCTCGTCGACGGTCAGGGTCACGATGATCAGATGGTCGTGGAGCACGCGGTTGTGCTTGAGGTTGTGGGCCAGGGCCATCGGGACCGACTTCGTCGAGCCCGCCATGTAGATCGCCGTGCCCTTCACGCGGGCCAGCTTGCCCTTCTGGAACCGCTCCTCGACGCTGTCCAGGAAGTTGCCGAAGTCGCCGGAGCTCTCCGTTTCGCGCATCTTCTCCTTCATGGCGATGCGCCCCTTGTTCCAGATCGACATCAGCAGGTAGACCAGCACGCCGATCGCAAGCGGGAACCAGCCGTTGGGCCAGATCTTGTGCGCGTTGCCCGTCACGAAGAGCAGCTCAAGGATGATGAAGGGTGAAAGCATGGCGTAGGCCGCCGCCGCCGGCACCCGCATCTTTCGTTTCACGTACTGGCCGAAGAGCACCGTGGTCACCAGCATCGTGAGGCTGACCGCGATGCCGTAGGCGTTGGCCAGCAGCTCCGACGTGCCGTAATGGAGCACGAGGTAGATCGAGCCGAGCATCAGCAGCCAGTTGACCGCCGCCACGTAGATCTGTCCCGACTCCACGTCCGAGGTGCGCTCGATGCGCATCCGTGGCAGGAAGTTGAGCTGGATGGCCTGCATCGTGATCGAGAAGGCGCCGGAGATCAGGGCCTGCGAGGCGATGATGGCCGCCAGCGTGGCGATGATGACCAGCGGAATCTGCGCCCAGGCGGGCGCCATGTTGAAGAAGGGGCTGAACCCGGGACGGGAGAGTTCCGAGGCGTTGGCCGGGTCCAGCGCCCAGGCGCCCTGCCCGAAGTAGTTCAGCAGCAGGGCGGGGAAGACGACGAAGTACCAGCCCGCCCGGATCGGGCGCTGGCCGAAATGCCCCATGTCGGCATAAAGCGCCTCCGCGCCGGTGACCGCCAGGAAGACCGAGCCGAGCACGAGGACGCCCGTGCCCGGGCTGTCGATCAGGAAGAGCACCCCCTGCAGCGGGTTGAACGCCGAGAGCAGCTGTCCCGACACGGCGCCGTGGGCCCAGAGCGACCAGCAGCCGGTCAGTCCAATGGTGATGAACCACACCAGGGTCACGGGACCGAAGTACATGCCGACCTTGCCGGTCCCGACCTTCTGCACACGGAAGAGAATGAACAGGATCACGACCGCCGCGGCAGGGATGAACCATCCGAAGAACTGGTGGGAGATGCCGCCGCCGAGCTTGTCGTTGGCCTCACGCAGGCCTTCCAGGGCCGAAAGCACGGAGATGGCGGGGGTGATCACCCCGTCGCCGTAGAGCAGGGCGGCCCCGAAGACCCCCAGCATGATGATCGCGCTGCGGTGCTTGCTTTTGCCCTTGGCCTTGGCTTCGCCTTCGGCCGGCGTGGGAGCTTCGGACTGCTTCTCGTGCGCGGAGGCCAGTGAGACCAGGGTCATGACCCCGCCTTCCCCCTCGTCGTTGGCCTCCATGACCAGAAGGACGTATTTGATGCTCACGACCACGATGAGCGACCAGAGTATGAGGGAGAGCAGGGGCACCACGGCCGCCGCCCCCAGTCCGGCCCCGGACGGTCCGGCGACCCGCAGGCACTCCTTGAAGGCGTAAAGGGGGCTGGTCCCGATGTCGCCGAAAACCACCCCGAGCGCGGCCAGGACGGCGGCAAAGGTCAGAGGTTTCTGGACTGCGGCGCCCTGTGAAGACTCGCTCATGCGGAGTTGTTCACAATGCCGTCCGGAGGGCTTTTATCAAAGCCAAAGCGGCCAAGCCGGGCTTGCCTTTTTGTCTCACCGCATCATTTCAAGGCATTCGGCCCCAAGACTTTCCAACAATAACAACCATGAACCTAATCCAAATCATTGGCTTCCAAGGGCTAGCACAGGCCGCTCCGGCCGGCGCTCCCGCCCAAGAGGGCCCCGGAGGGATGTCCATCCTCCTCATGTACGGCCTGCTTCTGGTGGGCATGTACTTCCTGCTCTTCGCGCCCCAGCGCAAGCGGCAGAAGGAACTGGAGAAGCTCCAGTCTTCGCTCGCAGTCGGCGACCTGGTCATCGCCGCCGGAGGCATCTACGGCAAGGTGGTCTCGGTCAAGGACGACCGGATCACTCTGGAACTCGAGTCCGGCCGCATGGCCGTCCACAAGTCTTCCGTGATGGGCAAGGCCGAGGACGCCGCCAAGGCGGTCCAGAGCTGAACCTCACCCCGTTCCCAAAGTCATGAAGACCGGGACCTGGCTCTGGAAGGTCATCCTATCGCTTGCCGTGCTCGCGGTTTCGTGGGCCGAGTTCTATCCGCTCGCTCCGACGCCGTTCGAGCAGTTCGTGCCCGCTCAGGTGATCGAGCGTACGGATGAATTCACCAAGCTGCACCAGGAGGCGCTGGCCCGCGTCAAGGCGGCCTCCGACGCTTCCGCGCCCGCCGACCGCAAGTCGGTCTCCTACTTCCAAGCCCTCCGCGACATCGGCGAGGGCAAGGGACGCGACAAGGGCGTGGACCTGCGCCCGTTCTTCTTCCGCGAGGACGAGGTGGTGCGCGAGCCCGAGCTCGGCAAGCGCAACGCCATGGTGCTCAAGGAACTGCTCCGTCGCTCCCAGGGACGTCTCCGTCTCGGGCTCGACCTGCAGGGCGGCGTGGCCTTCACGCTCAAGGTCGACCCGACCGGCGCCGAATCCGGCGGCACGGGCGACGCGGAACGCGCCAAGGTGCCCCCGTCCGAGATGGTCTCCCAGGCCGTCAAGGTGATGGAGCAGCGCATCAACTCCTTCGGCGTGGCCGAACCGGTGATCCGTCCGGTGGGAGAGCTTTCCCTCGAGGTCCAGCTGCCCGGCGAAGACGTCGCCAACAATCCCGACGTCATCGACGCGCTGAAGAAGCCCGCCAAGCTGGAGTTCCGCCAGGTGCACCGCTACGAGCGTCCCGCCGAAGGCGACCGCGAGCACTCCACCCGGGCGCTCTCGGAAGGGCCCGGTTCCTCCGCCATCGCCACCTATGAGGTGCTCACGCAGCGCGACGTCGACGCGCGCACCGGCCAGCCCACCCTCCAGCGCTACTACGTGCGCAAGCGGGCCGAGGCCACCGGCGCCATCATCCGCCAGGCCTCCGGCCGCTCCGACGACGGTCTCTCCTTCTACGTGGACATGCGTTTCACGGACGAGGGCGCCAAGAAGTTCGGCGACCTCACCGCCCGCATCGCCGAAGGCAACGCCGGCGGAGCCGTCGGCCAGCTCGCCATCGTGCTGGACGGCAAGCTCCAGTCCGCCCCCACCGTGCGCGAGGCCATCCGCAGCTCCGGCGCCACGATCACCGGCTCGTTCACGCGCGACGAGGCGGTCGAGCTCGCCAACGTGCTCAACAATCCGCTCGAGTTCCCCCTCATCACCCAGGACGTCACCTCCGTCGGCCCGTCCCTCGCCAAGGACTCGCAGGTCAAGTCCGTCCTGGCCTCCTCCGTCGCCGTCGGCCTGGTCGTCCTGTTCATGGTGGGCTTCTACCTCTGGGGCGGCTTCATCGCCGTGCTCGGCATGGTGCTCAACCTGCTGATGATCCTCGGCGCGCTGGCGTATTTCGACGCCACCATCACGCTCCCCGGCGTGGCCGCGCTGGTGCTCACGCTCGGCATGGCCGTCGACGCCAACATCCTGATCTTCGAACGCGTCCGTGAGGAGGCCGCCCTGGGCAAGGACCGGGCCCTCGCCCTGAAGGAGGGCTATGAGCGCGCCACGCTCACCATCGTCGACGCCAACCTGACGACGCTGCTCACGGCCCTGATCCTGGTGTTCATGGGCACGGGCGCGATCCGCGGCTTCGGCATCACGCTCGCCATCGGCATCTTCACCACGCTCTTCACCTCGCTGGTGACCTGCCGCGGCCTGCAGGAGATGGCCATCTCCCGCGGGGTCATGACCAAGCTCTTCGGCCTCCCCGTCTTCCGTCCCGACGCGGCCATCCCGTTCCTCCGCTACGCCAAGTTCGCCTTCGCCGCCTCCTGGCTGCTCATCGCGGCCGGACTCGCGGTGCTCGGCGCCCGCGGCAAGGACGCTTTCGGCAAGGACTTCCGCGGCGGCGAGTCCACGGTCGTGGCCCTCGCGCCCGGCGCGCAGGTCGACACGGCGCGGGTGCTGTCCGTCGCCGCCCAGGCCGGACTCTCCGACACCACCGTCACGGTCCAGACGCCCGTCGGCGGCGGCGACCGCACGCTGCGCATCGAGACTTCGCTCACCGAAGGCCGTTCCCAGGGCGATTTCGCCAATGTCCGCCGCATCGTCGAGGGCGTCGTCGCCAAGTATCCCGAGATCCTCCGTGACCGCGGCCAGCCGGCCGAGAAGGTCATGCTTTCCCGGGAAGCGGTCGGCGGTTCGGTCAGCTCGGACATGCGCTCGGAAGCCGCGTGGGCCGTCGCGCTCGCCCTGCTCGGCATCGGCGTCTACGTCGCGCTGCGCTTCGAGGCCGGCTTCGGCTTCGCGGCCATGATCGCCACGCTGCACGACGTGCTGCTCACGGTCGGGATCTTCGTCCTGCTCGGCGGTCAGTTCAGCGCGACCATGATCGCCACGCTGCTGCTCATCATCGGCTACTCGATCAACGACACCATCGTCGTCTTCGACCGCATCCGTGAGGAGCTCGAGGCCAATCCCGGCCGTCCCCTCGCGGACTGCGTCCACTTCGCCATCAACCGGACCCTCTCCCGCACGGTCCTCACCGCCGCCACTGTCTTCCTCTGCTCGGTCGCCCTCTGGGCCTTCGGCGCCGGCGACGTGAGGCTCTACGGCGAGGTGTTCACCTACGGCGTCCTCATCGGCACGTTCTCCTCCATCTTCATCGCGAGCCCCGTCTTCTACTGGTGGCACCGCGGCGAACGCAAGGGGGTCGAGGCGGCCGAGCTGCCCCGCACCTATGCGTGGCAGGCGGGCTCCGACAAGGAAGCCTGAGGACGCCGCCATGTCCGCCTGGTCACACCGGGCCGCCGATGCCGGCCTGGCCCGCCGCATCGCGGTCACACTGGGGGTGAGCGAGCCGCTCGCCCACGCCCTGGCCCGCACGTTCGCGGACGAGGCCGAGGCCGACCGCCATCTGCGTCCCCAGCTCGCCCACGTCTCCGATCCGTTCGCGGTCGGGGGGCTCCGTGAGGCGGCCGAGCGTCTCGTGCGCGCCTGCCGCGAGGGCGAGCGCATCGCGGTGCTCGGCGACTACGACGTCGACGGTGTCTCGAGCACCGCGATGCTGGTCCACTTCCTCCGCCGGCTTGGCGCTTCGCCGGACGCCTTCGTGCCGCGCCGCATGGAGGAGGGGTACGGTCTCTCCATGGCCGCGCTGGAGCGGGCGCTCGCCGAATCCCGTCCGTCGCTCTTCGTGGCCCTGGACTGCGGCACGAACTCGGCCGCCGAGGTCGACCGTCTGCGCTCCGCCGGCGTCGACGTGCTGGTGGTGGACCACCACGTGGCCAAGGAGACGCGGGCGGCCTGCACGCTGGTCAATCCCCGGGTCAACGACCCGGCCGACGCCCCCTGGCAGTCGCTCTGCACCGCCGGCCTCGTGTTCAAGCTCATCCATGGCGTCCTGAAGGTGCTGCGACTGGAGGGCGATTCACGCGGCTCCGTCATCGCGGTGCGCGACTACCTCGACCTGGCCGCCCTGGGCACGATCGCCGACCTGGTGCCGCTTCGTTCTGAAAACCGCATCCTCGCCGCGCACGGACTCCGCGCGCTCGGCGAGGCGCGCCGGCCGGGCGTGCGCGCCCTCATCTCGGTGAGCGGCATGGAGCCGGGCGGAGTCCTGACTTCGGTGGACGTCTCCTACCGCCTCGGCCCGCGCATCAACGCCAGCGGGAGGCTCGCCGACGCGGCGCTTCCGCTGCGGCTTCTGCTTTCGGACTCCTCGGAGGACTGCCTCCGGGACGCGGCCGAACTGGACTCTCTCAACCGGGAACGCCAGGAGATCGACCGCAAGGTAACCGAGGAGGCGGCCGCCCAGGCCGCCGAGCACGGCGGCGCCGGCTGCGTCGTGTTCGGAGACTGGCACCCGGGCGTCGTCGGCATCGCCGCCGGCAAGCTCTGCCGCTCGCTCGGCCGGCCGGTCATCGTGCTCGGCCGTGAAGGGGAGGGCGCCAAGGGCTCCGGGCGCAGCGTGCCCGGGGTGAATCTGGTGGAGGCGCTCTCGGCCTGCTCCGACCTGCTCCGCACTTACGGCGGTCACCCGATGGCCGTCGGGGTCTCGCTCGATTCCGGCAACGTCCCCGCGTTCCGTGAGCGTTTCGCCGCCGCCGTGGCCGCGCAGCAGTCCGCCGCGGGCTCCGACGGCGCTTCTTCCCGTGAGATCGAGATCGCCCACTGGATCTCCTCGGCCGACGTCACGGACCGGCTCTTCGACGACCTCGAGCTCCTGCAGCCTTTCGGCGAGGGCAATCCGGAGCCGGTCTTCGGGCTCCGTGGCGTGGTCTTCGAGCGTCCGCCCACGGTCTTCGGGGAAGGCAACTTCCGCCATCAGGTCTCGCTCGGCGGCGGGCGACGGCTCAGTCTCGTCGCCTGGCGCATGGCGGACCGGCTCCCTCCGGTGTCGCGTCCGGTGGAGCTCGCCGTCCGTCTGCAGTGGAACCGCTGGCA
>CAIOPO010000038.1 GCA_903860195.1 uncultured Opitutia bacterium
AGCTCGTAGATCGAGTTGGCGACGTCGCGGCACTCGAACACGCAGTCGGCGCCCACGTTGCAGTAGAGGGAGAGCTTCTGGCGGTTGTCCTCGCCGATGGGGCGGTCCGTGCGGCACACGAGGAGGTCGGGCTGGATGCCGATCTCGCGCAGCTTGGCGACGGACTGCTGCGAGGGCTTGGTCTTGAGCTCGCCCGCGGCCCGGATGAAGGGCACCAGCGTGCAGTGCAGGAACGCCACGTTCTCGCGGCCCGCGTCGTGCTGGAACTGGCGGAGCGCCTCGAGGAAGGGCAGGCCCTCGATGTCGCCGGTGGTGCCGCCGATCTCCGTGATGAGCACGTCGACGCCTTCGCCGCCCGCGCGGATGCGGGCCTTGATCTCGTCGGTGACGTGCGGGATGACCTGCACCGTCTTGCCGAGGTAGTCGCCGCGCCGCTCCTTCTGGATGACCGTCTCGTAGACCTGGCCGGAGCTGAGGCTGTTGAGCCGGGAGAGCGTGCCGGAGGTGAAGCGTTCGTAGTGGCCGAGGTCGAGGTCGGTCTCGGCGCCGTCGTCGAGCACGTAGACTTCGCCGTGCTGGTAGGGGCTCATGGTCCCCGGGTCGACGTTGAGGTACGGGTCGAACTTCTGGATGCGCACCTTCAGTCCGCGGCACTCGAGCAGCGCGCCGAGGGCGGCGGAGGTGAGGCCCTTGCCCAGGGAGGAGATCACGCCGCCGGTGACGAAGATGTACTTCATGGAAAGGTTCGGGAGGGGGTGGGATTCCGGTAAAAAAGATAAGACCGGCGGTCCGCGGAACGGGCGCCGGTCTGGACTTTCGGATTTCATCCCCGCCCGAAACTCTGGCAAGCGGTTTTTCCCGCCCCGTCCCGGGCCGCTTATGAGCGATTGTGAGGCCCGGCCGAGGCCGGGCTAATACCTCCCCTCCGACCGGGGTCCGGGGTGGAGGACCGTCGGGTCCCGCTTTTGATGGGCAATCGTCCCAGTCCAGCCCTTCACGCGCATGTCCGACTCCACCTGCCAGGCCTGCCGACCGTCCTCCATCGGGAAGAAGGTCGTGATGGCGATCACGGGCCTCGTGCTGGCCGGCTTCGTGCTCGGCCACATGTCGGGCAACCTGCTGATGTTCAAGGGTCCGGCCGCCATCGACGCCTACGCCGCCTGGCTGCATGCCAACCCGGCGCTGGTCTGGACGGCCCGCCTCGTCCTCCTTGTCAGCACGGCGGCCCACATCTGGGCCGGGGTCACCCTCACCCTGGAGAACCGCGCCGCCCGGGACGGCGGTCCTTCGGTCGAGGCCACCCGCCGCGCCTCCCTCGGTTCCCGCACCATGCCGTACACCGGCCTCGTGCTCCTGGCCTTCATCGTCTTCCACCTCCTCCATTACACCTTCCAGGCCGCCGCGCTGGGAGGGCGGAAGTTCGACAGCGTCTACGCGATGGTCGTGGCCGGCTTCACCTCCGTCCCGGTCTCGGCCTTCTACATCGTGAGCATGCTGCTGCTCTGCCTCCACCTCGGGCACGGCTTCAGCAGCCTCTTCCAGACCCTCGGCCTGCGCAATGAGCGCTGGCGCAACCGGCTCGACCGGCTCGCCCTCGCCTACGCGTGGATCGTGGCGCTCGGCTTCGTCTCCATCCCCCTCGCCGTCCTGACCGGCTGCCTGAAGTAAGCCCCGCCATGAACCTCGACGCCAAGACCCCCGCGGGCCCGCTCGCCGACAAGTGGGCCAACCACAAGGCGAAGCTCCGCCTCGTGAACCCGGCGAACCGCCGCAAGTACCACGTCATCGTGGTCGGCTCCGGCCTGGCCGGCGGGGCCGCCGCCGCGACGCTCGGCGAGCTCGGCTACCAGGTCTCGTGCTTCTGCTACCAGGACAGCCCCCGTCGCGCGCACTCCATCGCCGCGCAGGGCGGCATCAACGCCGCCAAGAACTACCAGAACGACGGCGACAGCGCCCGGCGACTGTTCCTCGACACCATCAAGGGCGGCGACTACCGCGCCCGGGAGGCCAACGTCTACCGTCTCGCGCAGCTCTCGACCTCCATCATCGACCAGTGCGTCGCGCAGGGCGTGCCCTTCGCCCGTGAATACGGCGGCCTGCTCGCCAACCGTTCGTTCGGCGGCGCCCAGGTCTCCCGCACCTTCTACGCGCGCGGCCAGACCGGCCAGCAGCTGCTGCTCGGCGCCTACTCGGCGCTCTCGCGCCAGATCGGACTCGGCGCCGTCAAGATGCACCCGCGCCACGAGATGCTCGACGTCGTGCTCGTCGGCGGGCACGCCAAGGGCGTCATCACCCGCGACCTCGTCACCGGCGAGGTGAAGGCGCATTCCGCGGACGCAGTCGTGCTCTGCACCGGCGGCTACGGCAACGTCTTCTACCTCTCGACCAACGCCCAGGGCTGCAACGTCACCGCGACGTGGCGCGCCCACCGCCGGGGCGCCGGCTTCGCCAACCCCTGCTACACGCAGATCCACCCGACCTGCATCCCGGTGCACGGCGAGGACCAGGCCAAGCTCACGCTCATGTCCGAGTCGCTGCGCAACGACGGCCGCGTCTGGGTGCCGAAGGACGCCGCCGACTGCGGGCGCGCCCCCGCCGACATCCCGGAGGACCGCCGCGACTACTTCCTCGAGCGCAAGTATCCGAGCTACGGCAACCTCGCCCCGCGCGACATCGCCTCGCGCGCCGCCAAGGAGGCCTGCGACGAGGGCCGGGGCGTCGGCCCCGCCGTCGACGGCAAGCGCCTCGGCGTCTACCTCGACTTCTCCGCCTCCATCGCGCGCCTCGGCGAGGGCGTGATCCGCGAGCGCTACGGCAACCTGTTCGACATGTATGAGAACATCACGGGCGAGAACGCGTACCGGCAGCCGATGCGCATCTTCCCCGCGGTGCACTACACGATGGGCGGCCTGTGGGTGGACTACAACCTGCAGTCGACCATCCCCGGCCTGTTCGTCGGCGGCGAGGCCAACTTCTCGGACCACGGCGCCAACCGCCTCGGCGCCTCCGCGCTCATGCAGGGCCTGGCCGACGGCTACTTCGTCCTGCCCACCACCGTCGCCGACTACCTCGCCGGCGTGGGACTCTCCGGCCGCCCGTCCGTCGACGCGCCCGAGTTCCGGGCCGCGCTCAAGGACGTCAACGACCGCGTCGCGCGGCTGCTCGCGGTCAACGGCACCCGCACCGCCCGCAGCTACCACAAGGAGCTCGGACGCATCGTCTGGGACCGCTGCGGCATGGCCCGCGACCGCGCCGGACTCGAGCGCGCGATCGCCGACATCCGCGCCCTGCGCGAGGACTTCTGGCGCAACGTCCGGGTGACCGGCGGAGCCGACGGCCTCGCCCCCGAGCTCGAACGCGCCGGCCGCGTGGCCGACTTCCTCGAGTTCGGCGAGCTGATGTGCCGCGACGCCCTCGAGCGCGAGGAGTCCTGCGGCGGACATTTCCGCACCGAGCACCAGGACGACGGGGAGGCGCGCCGCGACGACGGACGCTACGCCCACGTCGCCGTCTGGGAGTGGCAGGGCGAAGGCGCCGTCCAGCGCCGCCACGAGGAGCCGCTCCGCTACGAGGAGGTCCAGTTCTCCACCCGTTCCTACAAGTGACCGCCATGGCCGCCGACACCCCCGAACGCACCCTCCGCCTCAAGCTGCGCGTCTGGCGCCAGCGCGCCGGCCGCCCCGGAGCCTTCGAGGAGCACGAGCTCCCCGCGGTGCCCGTGTCCGCCTCGTTCCTCGAGATGATGGACATGCTCAACGAGCAGCTCGTCCGCCAGGGCCGTGAGGCCTTCGCCTTCGACCACGACTGCCGCGAGGGCATCTGCGGCATGTGCTCGATGACCATCAACGGCATGCCGCACGGCCCCATCCCGGGCGTGACGACCTGCCAGCTGCACATGCGCAACTTCCGCGACGGCGAGACGATCACCGTCGAGCCCTGGCGCGCCCGCGCCTTCCCGGTGCTGAAGGACCTGGTGGTCGACCGCTCCGGCTTCGACCGCGTGATCCAGGCCGGCGGCTTCATCACCGTGCGCACGGGCTCGGCGCCCGAGGCCAACAACACGCCGGTGCCCAAGGCCGTCTCCGACGAGGCGATGGACGCCGCGGAGTGCATCGGCTGCGGCGCCTGCGTGGCCTCCTGCAAGAACGGCTCGGCGATGCTTTTCGTCGGCGCCAAGGTCACCCACCTCAGCATCCTGCCCCAGGGACAGCCGGAGCGCGAACGCCGCGCCCTCGCCATGGTCAAGGCGATGGACGAGGCGGGCTTCGGCAACTGCACCAACTACGGCGAATGCCAGGCGCACTGCCCGAAGAGCATCACGCTCGACGTCATCGCCCGGCTCAACCGCGAGTACGTGCGCGCCCGGGTGAAGGAGTTCTTCTCCACCACCGGCAAGCCCCGCAAGGGCGGGGACTGAGTCGGGCGAAGCCCGACAGGGCTAGGGCCAGGGACAGGGCCAGGTAAGATAGGCGGGCGCCCTTCCTGTTCTTCCCGGCCGGCGTCTTCCCGCGCTTGCGAGCGACCGGGCCTCAGTCGGCCTCGCTCACGTCCCCGGAGCGCAGGATCACGCGGTTGTTGCCGGTGGCCTCGCGGACGGCGGTGACGAAGGCGGTCGCGCCCGCCGGGTCGCGCAGGGTGACGTCATACGTCGCCTCGAGCTGCAGGCCGGCCTGCACGTTCTCCAGCGAGCGCAGCTCGTGCCGCGCGAGGTGGGCCGCGAAGGCGGCGGCGAGGACCGTCGCCGGATCCTGGTCGGCGCCGAGCCGCACCCGGAGCCGCAGCGGCGGAGGCGGCGCGGCGAAGAGGTTGCCGCCCGAGAGGAGCAGGGCGAGGCCGCAGACGGTCGGCACGGTCACGACGGCGAGCACGTACTGGCGCGCGCCGACGGCGAGGCCGGCGCCCATGGCGAGGAAGACGAAGGCGATGTCGCGCGACTGCCGCACGGACCGGCGGAAGCGGATGATGGAGAAGGCCGCGAACATCCCGAAGGCCGCCGCCGCGTTGCCGGAGACGACCATGATGGTCAGCGTCACGACGGTGCCGAGGATCACCAGCGTGTGCACATAATCCTGCGAGTAGCGCTCCGGCTCGCAGACGGCCCGGTAGGTGCGGGCCACGAGCGCGCAGAGCGCGAAGCTCAGCAGGACCGCGAAGAGGATCTCGAGCACGGCGGGCGAAGGCGCGCCGAAGGACTTCGGGATGAGGAGCGCGTGCAGGCGTTCCTCCAGGTTCGGGGTCTGGGCGAGGAGGGCTTCGGTCAGTTGCATCGTGAAAGGGCGGGGAGGGCGGCCATGCCGGCGGCGTACTTGCTGTAGGGGCGGGGACGAATCCCAAGGCGCGAGAGGAGGACGGCAATCTCCAACGGCACGGCGCCTTCGCCCTTGAGCTCCAGCACCCGGAGGTCCGGAGGCAGGGCCCGCACGTCGAACGCGCGGTCGTCAGGCGCGGGCCGCAGGTTCTCCCCGCGCACGAGCAGGTCGCGGTCGAGGGTCAGCCGGAGGCCGGCCAGGGACCACGCCTGGCGGTCATAACGCATCAGGCAGGCGGGGCGGAGTCCGCCGCGGGCGGCGAAGGAGGCGATCTCCGCGGCCGCGGCCCTCTCCCCGGGGGCCACGAGCGTCACGGCCGGCAGGTCGCCCCGGGCCAGCGCGGCGCACGCATCCGGCGCCCCGCGCGCCCGCACCTTCGCTCCCGCCCCGCCGTCGCGGCGCTTGAGCTCGACGAAGGTCGTGGGCGCGATGCGTCCGTCGGCGCTGCCGTAGCAGCGCACCCGCACCTTCGAGCGGAAGGGGGCGCCGCGTCGCTGCGCCTCGAGGGCCGAGCGTTCGGGGCAGTCGTGGTAGAGGGTGATGACGGGGTAGGATCCGCCCGCGGTCTCGTCGGGCGCCAGGGCCTCACCCAGCGCGCTGACGAGCGATTCCGCCTGGGCGTCACTGATGACGAACTTGTGCTCGAAGCGCGCGGACATCGTTCAGGGGAGCCGCGTGAGGGATACGCTGGAGCGGTCGATCCAGGCCTCGCCGCCCGCCGCCTTGAGCTCCATCACCAAGGTCGGCTCGGAGTCTTCCGCCACCGCGAAGTCGGCCGTGACGGAGCGCCAGTTCTGCGTGCCCGTGAGCGCCTTGACGGCGGGATCCTCGCCCTGTCCGGACAGGCGCAGCCGGAAGCCCGGACCCTTCGCCGGATCCGCCTGCACCTCCTTGGTGCGGACGAAGGCGGAGATCCGGTAACGGCCGGCCGGCAGCGCGAGCTGCAGCCTCCAGTCGGCGCCGCCTTCGGCGTCGATGCCGAGACGGAAGCAGCCCCGTCCGTCGAAGTCCGGCTCGTTGGCCTTGGCGTCCTTGTCCGTGGAGCGGTTCCAGTGGTAGCTCCCGAGCGCCGCGGTTCCGCCCGCCCGGCGCAGCCGGGAGGCGTCCTCCAGCTGCTGCCGCACGTAGTCGAGCCGGCGCGCGATGCGTTCGGAGGCCTCGCGGCCCCGGTCGGTGAAGCGTTTGGACTCCTCGGCGGAGACGGGCCGCAGGCGCAGCTGCACCGCCTCCGCGGCGACGAGCGCCCGTCGCGGCCAGTCGATCGGCCGCAGCGCTCTCTCGTACACCTGGACGAACTGCTCCCGGTAGCGTGCGCGGATGGCGGGGTAAGACCAGAGCGCGTCGGGCACCAGTCCGCCCGGACGGCGGAAGACGTACCAGCGGTCGTCGCCGAAGACCTGGTCCATGCCGTGGAGGATGAAGTGGAAGCGTCCGTCCGCCCGGTTCTCGAAGAGGCGGTAGTTGTTCCGGTTGAAGGAGTATCCGTCCCAGTGGCTGAACACCTGCTCCATCGCGAGGTGCCGCAGGTAGGCGTCGACGTCGAGGACGGCGTTGAGCCTCTCGGCGCGCTTCGCGGGATCGGGCTCCTGGCAGGCGCCGATGAGCTCCTTGAGCCGCCGGCTGTCCTTCGGATCGCCGCGGTCGACCTCCATGTCGGGACGGATGTCCGCCACGAAGCCGCCGTCGTAGAGGTGGCCCTTCGTGTCCTTGAAGAAGTAGCTGAGGAACTCCGAATTGAAGCCCTCCTTGAGCACGTAAGGCCCCAGGGGCTTGCCGTTGAGGGACACCCAGGCGTGCGTGCAGCGCGAGGCGGGGACGCCGGCCTTGCGCGCCATCTCGCCGGCGAGCATCTCCAGCAGCATCGTGCCGTCCTGCGCGCAGTTGTTGAGCTGGAACTTGCCGAGTCCGCGGAACTCCTGCTTCTTGAGCGTCTTGTCCGTGCGGATCGAGAAGCCGGGCCGGGGATCGGTGATGGGGCGGAAGCTGCCCGCGGACCCCTTCAGCTTGATGTGGCAGTCCTTGAGCGTCGCGCCTCCCGCCTCGACGAGGACGAAGTCCGCCCATTCGCGCGGATCCTTTTCCAGCGCCTTCAGCGCGGCGGGTTCGAGGCGCAGGTCGAGACGGGGCAGGGCGCCGGCGAAGAGCGCGTCGGGCGAGACCTCTCCCGGCACCTGCGCCGTCACGCAGGCGGCGGCGAGCAGTCCGCTCAGGACGGATGGACGGGGCGCGCGCACGTCCCTTCAGTCTGCGGCGCGGGCGACCGCAGTCAACGGCGCTCCGGTTCCCCGAACAGCAGCGCGCAGCTTTCCTCGAGCCCGCCGGGTCGGCAGCGTCGCGACCAGGCCGCGCGATGCCGGACGAGGAGGTCCGCCCGTTCTTCGGGCGCGTCCGGCTCGCCCTTGGCGCGCCGCAGGCCCGCCGCGGCGAGCGCGACGCCCAGTGCAAGCTCTTCGCGCACCCGTCCGTCGGCGATCCGGCCGGCGGCTTTCCGGCACGCTTCGAGATGCGCGAGCGAGGCCTCGATCTCGGCCGGCGCGACGCCCGCGCGGTGCCCCGGCAGCGCTTCAGGCGCGCAGGTGAGGAAGTCCCAGGACAGACTGCGGTTGCGCGTCGACTTCGCGATGAGCCCGTCGAGTCCGCCCATGAGCCGGAGCGTCTCGGCGGCCGCGGCCCCGTCCTCGGCGGAGAGCCCGCCCAGCGTCGCGCAGCCGCGGGCGAAGTCCGGCGAAAGATTCGCGGTGAACCGCCAGGCCATCGCCAGTCCGGCGGTCAGCGGCAGCCATGCGGTCGGCCAGGGCTGATGGTGGCCGCCGTCCCCCCAGGTCGTGACGAGCGTTCCGCGCGCGCCGTGCCGGAGCGCCGCCGCGCAGGCCTCGGCCTGGTTCGTGAGCGCGTTGTCGAGCCGGCCCGTGAAGCTCTGCCACGCCGAGGTGCCGGGCGCGGCGATGAACTCGCGTCCGAGCTCCTTCAGCCGTCCGCACTGCGTGTCGAAAGGGTGTCCGGCGTCATAGCCCCAGACCACCGGCGTGGCGTCGGCGGGCGCGTCCTGCGCGAGCGCCACGTCCTCCATCAGGATGTCGGCCCAGAACATCGGCCGCCGGCCGCGTTCCGTCGCGAGCGCGCAGATGCGCCGCAGGTGGTCGAGGTACACGCGTCGCTTGCCGTGCGCGGCGACGGCCTCCCTGCTGCGTCCCTGGCCGAGCTCCCACGGCTCGTCGCCGCCGACGTTCACCTGCCGGCTGCGGAAGTTCGGCAGCAGTCCGTCGAGCAGTTCGCCCACGAAACGCAGCGAGGCGTCGTCCGGAAAGAGCGTGCCCGGCACCGGCTTGAACTGGCCGGTGAGCGGATGCGTCCAGCCGTCGGGACATTCCGCGAGCGGACGGTAGCGCGGATGCCGCAGCCACCGCTCCATGTGGCCGAAGGTGTTGAGGTTCGGCACCAGCTCGATGCCGCGGGCCGCGCAGGCGTCGTCGAGCTCCCGCACCTCGTCCGGCGTGAGCGGCGACGCTTCGCGCCATGCGTCCTCGTGCCCGGGGAAGGCGAACGCGTGCTCGACGTAGAGCTGCAGCTGGTTGGCGCGGAGCGCGTGCAGGCCCTCCACCAGCGCGAGCAGCTCCTCCTGGCTCGGCACGCGGGCACGTGAGACGTCGAGCATGAAGCCGCGGACGGGGAGGTCCGGGCCGTCGAGGATCTCGAGCTTCGGGAGCGCGTCGGGATTCTGCGCGTGGATCTGCCGGAGCGTCTGGGCCGCGTAGAGCGCGCCGCGCGGACCGCCGGCCCGGACGTGCACGCCGGCCGCGCCGATCTCGATCCGGTATTCCTCCTCGCCGAGCGAGGCATCCTGCTCGAGCCGGCAGGCCCCGCCGCCCCACGATCGCGCGGCTTCGGCGACCGTGCGCGGCAGCGACTCCAGGAAACGCCGGGTGGCGTGCGGCGCCGGCGGCACGGGCAGGAACCCGCCGAGCAGGGTCAGTTCCCTCGGACGGGGCAGCAGCACGGGCAGGCTGGCGCGCATGCCGGCAGGGTTGGGCAGGGCGACCCGACGGGCAAGCCGCCATCGGCGGTTCCCGCTTGGAGTCCCGCCCGCCTCCGCCTAATCCTCCCTTCCCACCCCGCCCCCCCCATGCTCCGTCATCTCAGTCCCCTCTTCCTTGCGGCCGCCGCCTGCGCCGTGCCCCCCGGATTCACCATCCGCGACTACGTGGGCACGCCCCAGGAGCCCGAGCTCTACCCCACCGCCGTCTCGGCCTCCTACGACGGAGACCTCTACGTCTCCTCCGACAAGAACGGCTCCCTCGGCCACATCAAGGACATGGGCCGCATCCTCGTGGCCAAGGACCGGAACCTCGACGGCGTCGTGGACGCCATGGTCGAGTACGCCCGCGTCGACAGTCCGCGCGGCGGCCACATCGTCAACGGCTCCTTCTACCTCGTCCATCCGCCCTTCCTCAGCGTGCTCCGCGACAAGGACGGCGACGGCAAGGCCGAGGAGCGCAAGCTGCTCGTCGACGGACTCGGCGGCGGCATCGAGCATCCCCGCGGCGCCGACCACACCACCAACGGCTGCCGCATGGGCATCGACGGCTGGCTGTACATCGCCGTCGGCGACTTCGGCGCGGGACTCGTGCGCGACAACGACGGCGCGGTCGGCACCGGCGACGGCAAGCGCGTCACGCTCTACGGCGGCGGCATCATGCGCGTCCGTCCGGACGGCACCGAGCTCGAGGTCTACTCCGAGATGACCCGCAACAACTGCGACGTCGCGATCTCGCCCACCCTCGACCTGTTCACCCGGGACAACACCAACGACGGCAAGGGCTGGAACACGCGCTTCCACCACTTCACCTCGCTCTCCAACCACGGCTATCCCCGCCTGTACAAGAACTTCGCCGAGGAGGCCGCGCCGCCCCTCGCCGACTACGGCGGCGGCTCCGGCACGGGCGCGCTCTGGATCTCCGAGCCCGCCTTCCCGGCCCCCTTCAACGAGGCCCTGCTGACCTGCGACTGGACCACCGGCACCGTCCACCATCATCCCCTGCGCCGCTTCGAGGCCACCTTCGTCGCCCAGCAGGAGACCTTCGAGAAGCTCACCCGCGCCGTCGACGCCGACGTCGACGCCCGCGGCCGCCTGTATCTCGCCGACTGGCGCGACGGCAAGTTCAGCTACTCCGGCGCCGGCAAGCAGGTCGGCAAGGTGCAGATCCTCACCGTCGACGGCGCCAAGCCCGCGCCCTACGTCGACGTCGCCAAGGCCGCCGAATCCGACCTCCCCGGCGTGCTGCGTTCCGGCAGCGCGGTGCTTCGCCTCGAGGCCTCGCGCCGCATGGTGGACGCGGGCCTGACGAAGCTCGCGCCCGACGTGCTCGCGGTCGCCGCCGACGCCAAGGCCCACCTGCACTCCCGGGTCGCGGCCGTCTTCACCTACAAGCAGCTCCTCGGCGCCGCGGCCAACGGGCCGCTCGCCGCGCTCGCGAAGGACGCCGCCGTGCGCGAGTTCGTCCTCCGTGCGATCGCCGACCGCACCACGCAGCTCGAAGGCGCTCCCGTGCAGCTCTTCGTGGACTGCCTGAAGGACGCCGACCCCCGCGTCCGCCTCCAGGCCCTCGTCGGCCTGCAGCGTCTCAACGCCCAGGGCGTCTCCGGCGCGATCCTCGAGGCCGCCTCCACCTGGTCCGCCGACGAGTCGAAGCTCGGCCAGGGCGAGCACTACCGCCTGCCGCACACCGCCGTGAACGCCCTCGTGCGCCTTGGCGACGCCCGCGCCTGTCTCGCGGCCGCGACCAAGCCCGCGACTCGCGCGCTGGCCTTCCGCGCCCTGCAGGGGATGCACACCGAGGAGGCCGTGAAGGGCCTGTCGGCCCTGTCCCTCGCCGGTGACGACTTCCAGCGCGCCGGCGCCGTGGCCGCGCTCGCCCGCCTGTACTTCACCGAGGAGCGCTGGAACTACAAGGACTGGTGGAGCACCCGTCCGGACGACCGCGGGCCTTACTTCAAGCCGACCGAGTGGGCGCACACCGCCAAGGTCCACGCCGCCCTCGAGGCCGCCTACGCCAAGCTGCCGGGCGGACTGCGCCTGGGCGCGCTCGACCTGATGGCCAAGAACCGGATCCCCGTCGTGAGCCTCAAGCTCGAGGGCGTCGACCCGCTGCGCCTCGTCATGGCCTCGCTCGCGCTGCGGCCGGCGGACGTCACCCTCCTCACCGAGGCCGCCCTGCAGTCCTCCCGTCCCTGGAACGAGCGCCTCGACTGCTACCGTGCGCTGCTCAAGGCCGAGGGCGACGAGGGCCTCTCGGCCCGGGTCAAGGTGCTCGCCGCGTGGTCGCGCGACGCGAAGGCCCCGAACGCCGCCCTGCAGGCCGTGGACGACTTCGTGAACGAGGCCGAGCGCGGCAACCAGGTCGACAAGCTGCGCTCCATGGCCAACCGGGCCGATGACGCGACCTCGACCCTCCTCTGGAAGGCGCTCTTCACCGTCCTGCGCAGCCCGCTCTCCAAGGACCAGTGGAAGAAGAAGGTCCAGGACCACGTGAGCAAGAACCCCCGCGACCTGGGCTTCTTCCATGCCGTCGCCGAGATGGGCCTCACGGGCTTCGACAAGCAGCTGCAGGCCGGCATGACCGGCGACAACGTTCTCCAGATCAACGCCGCCAAGGCCGCGCTCGAGTCCTCGCGCAAGGCCGCCGCCCGCAAGGGCAAGCG
>CAIOPO010000039.1 GCA_903860195.1 uncultured Opitutia bacterium
CCGCCGCGGGAGTCATCGGTGGGCTTGACGGCAAGCACCCTGCCCTTGCCCTCGACGTAGGCGAGCTGCTGCTCGACCTTGCATTCGAGGCGGTAGGCGTTGCCCTGAAGGGTCGCCCAGTCCTTGCGGTAGGCTTCGGGCGAGAACGGCGTGAGGTCGCCGAACTGTCCCCCGCCGGCGAGCCGCGGCAGGACGATGGCGAGCAGCACCACGATGACCACGACGGGGATGCCCAACGCGAAGAAAAGAGGGTTTATTTTGGACATGCAGATTGGCCCGCACCTTCAATACTAACGCCGTCTCGGACTAGTTCCAGCGCTTTTGCTGGCATCCGACGACCACCAGGCACACCCCCACGAGGCCCTGGGCCAGCAGCACCATGAGGCCGATGGAGGTGTCCGCGACGTAGGCGCTCTGATTGGGCAGGCTGGCCGTATAGGCGTCCCAAAGCGGGTGGGACCCCATGGCCTTCATGTAACCGGACCAGCCCCAGTAGGCGTTGATGAAGGGCCGGCACACCCAGGTGAGGGCCTCGGGCAGGGCCAGCACCACCCCGGAAAGGGGCAGCTGGAAGCCGACCAAGTAGATGGACAGGAGCGAGGACTTCTCGGGCGAAGCCAGCATGGCGGAGAAGCCCAGGCAGACGACCGACATCGAGACGCAGCTGGCGGCGAGAATCGCGCCCTGCTCGAACCAGGGCCCGGGGAAACGGCAGATGAGTTTGACGAACAGGCACATCCAGGCGCCCTGCATCAGCGCGACGAGCGAGACGAAGGTGACCTTGGAAAAGGCGTAGGCCCAGGGGCGCAGGCCGGTCATGCGCTCCTTCTCATACAGGATGCGTTCGGCGGAGATCTCACGGCCGCCGTTGTTGGCGCCCATCAGCGTGAGGAGGATGACCTGGAACATCACCAGCCCGGCGGCGAGTCCGGCGACCTGCGCGTTGGAGACCTGCACGGCCACCGCCTGCTGGATGGCCTCCATCGAGGCGGTGTTCCGGTCCATGGGAATCTTCCGCACGTCCCACGCCCCGTCCAAGTTGAAGATGATGACCAGCAGGGGGAATCCGAAGGTGATGGCGAGAGTGAGCCCGAGATAACCGGTGTCCCGGAAGAAGAGACGGAGCCTTCGCGCCAGCAGGGTCATGAACTGCGAGACGCCTCCGGGCACCTCGGGCTCGGGCAGTTCCGCAGGCACGACCGAGCCTCCGGCGGCCGACGCCGCGAGCTCGAAAGCCTCGGGATGGGCCGCCTGATGGGCCGCCCAGCGCTCGCGCCAATGGTCGAGGGTTCCCGCGTTCAGCACTTCGTAGAGACTGAGCCCGTCAGGAATGCCGAAGTAGGCGAGCAGGGCCGAGGGCGACCCCTGGAAGACGACGTCACCCTGATAGACCACCGTGACCCAGTCGAACTGCGAGAGCTTCCCGAGGTTGTGGATGATGCAGACGAAGCTCTTGTCGCCGTCGTTGGACAGCTGCCGCAGCAGGGCCAGAATCTGGTCCTCCGACTGGGGGTCGAGGCCGGAAGTCACCTCGTCGCAGACCATGCAGGGCGGATCGAGGGTGAGTTCGATGCCCAGGGAAAGCCGACGCAGCTGCCCCCCGGAGAGCGAAGAGACGCGCTTGTCGCGATGAGGGGCCAGCCCGGTGACCTTGAGCACGGACTCGAGGCGCCTCTTGCGTTCGGCGGCGGCGGGCACGGCCAGTCGCAGGGCGTAATCAAGGGACTCGTTGACGGTCAGCTGGGCCTGCGCCGCCGTGAACTGGGGAGCGAAACCGACCTTGCCCACGAGGTCTTCGGTGCAGGTGATGGGCTGGCCGGCCAGGCTGGCCTCCCCCTCCGACGGGAGAATGCCCAGAATGGCCTTCATCAGGGTGGTCTTGCCGCAGCCGGAAGGGCCGATGACGGCGTTCAGCCCCCGGGGCAGGAATCTGGCCGTGGCTCCGTCCAGAATGACCGGGCCGTCGGCGCCCGCCCGCACGGTGAGGTTGGCGCAGCTCAGCATCGCCGAGGAATCTTGCCTCCCCCTCGCCCTGCGTAAAGAATTAACGCCATGCGCAAGACCACCCTGCTCGCCCTTACGGCGTTCGTCGCCGCCCTCGCACCCGAGGCGCTGGCCTTCAAGATGCAGACCAAGCAGATCCCGAACCAGGCCGTGTTCGGCGTCCAGGTCGAAGGCACCTCGATGAGCTTCTACGGACAGGCCGACGCCATCCTGTCGGTGTCCTTCCAGGAATACACGACCGGGCCGCTGATCGTCTCCGAAGTCGTGATCGACCTCCGCGGGTCCAACCAGCAGCTGCGCATCTACGCTTCCCGCCCCCCGGGCTCCGCGGACGTGGCCGACCGGGCGAACCGGGCGAGCGCGGCGAATTCCGTCAACCGCGGCCTCGACCCGGCGGCGGCCACGCGCCTCGCCATTCCCGGCCCGCTCGCCGCCGTCGAATCCAAGGTCAACAACATGGTGACCGAGACCACCGCGGGCCTCGTGGTGAAGAACTACCCGAACACGACGCACGCCAAGACCGTCGAGATGGTCGTGAAATCAAAGGAAGAGCTGATCCAGTTCTACAGCGCCCTGCGCTGCCTCTACACGGGCATACCGGTGTCCGTCTCCGCGGACGGCACCACGGCCGAGGGAGCGAACGCGGCCTCCGCCACCGCCACCGCGGCCGGACAAGCGGGCGCCACGATCCGGATCACCAAAGTCGGCGGGGTCCTGTTCAGCCTGGAGTGAGCGCAGGCCGGAAACGGCCTTAAAAATGGGGCTCGGCGGGGCAAGTACGGCTTGACCGAGGGATGGCGGACGGCTTGGCTGACCCTTCCCTACTCCCATGCCCAGCCTGCCCGTCAACCGGATCAAGAAGAAGAACATCCTGAGCTACAACGGCGAGCTCTGCATCGTCCTCGAGTGCCTGATCCGCACCCCCCCGAACAACGCCTCCTATTGCCAGATGGAACTCCGCTCCATCAAGACCGGGGCCAAGATCCCCGTGCGCTGCGGCATCAACGTGGCCTTCGAGGTCTTCGACAACTCGATCAAGCAGCTCGAGCTGTCCTACCAGGCCGACGGCAACTACGTCTTCAGCGACCCCAACACCTTCGAGGAGTTCTACGTCTCCGAGGCCTCCCTCGAGGAGTCGAAGGACTTCCTCATCCCCGGCACTTCCTACCAGGTCCTCTTCGTCGAAGAGCGCCCGGTGACCGTCGACCTGCCGCCCTCCGTCACGGTCAAGGTGGTCGAGGCCCCTCCCGCCGTGAAGGGTGACACCGCCGGCAACGTGCAGAAGACCGTGACCTGCGAGAACGGCCTCATGGTCAACGTCCCGCTCTTCATCAAGGAAGGCGAGATGATCAAGGTCAGCACCGAGAACAAGGAGTACCTCGGTCGCGCCTGACCGGCGGCCACGCCCTTCCGACGAAGACCCCGGGACCGCCCGGGGTCCTTCTTTGACGGCGCGGCAGGCGTAGACCCGCAGGGATTCGAACCCCGACAAGGAGAACCAAAATCTCCTGTGCTACCGTTACACCACGGGTCTGCGCAGTGCGACTGAACACCCTCCCGCGCCCCCTAGTCAAGCGAGACCAAGGCGGGGTTGACTCCCCCGCCCCCGCCGTCTCTTTTGCCACCATGCCCGCCGCCGCCAAGAAGCCGAAGTACCGCCGCATCGTGCTTAAGATCAGCGGCGAGGCGCTCCGGAACGACGCCACCGGCGAGCCGATCGACTCGAAGGTGCTCGACCGGCTGGCCGACGAGCTCCGCGCGCTGCAGAAGATCGGGGCCCAGGTCGCGGTGGTCGTGGGCGGCGGCAACATCTTCCGGGGACTGGCCGGCGCCCGTTCCAACGGCACCGACCGCACGACCGGCGACAACATGGGCATGCTGGCCACGGTGATCAACGGGCTCGCCCTGATGGACCGGCTGGAGAAGGCCGGACTCGAGGTCCGGGTGATGACCGCCATCCCCATGGACCGCATCGCCGAACCTTTCATCCAGCGCCGAGCCACCCGGCACCTGGAGCGCGGACGCATCGTGGTCTTCGTGGCCGGCACGGGCAACCCCTACTGCACCACCGACTACGCGGCGGCCCTGCGCGCCAACGAGATCGGCGCGGACGCCATCCTCAAGGCCACCAAGGTCGACGGCGTCTACGACAAGGACCCGATGAAGCACCGCGACGCGCGACGCTTCGAACGCGTCTCCCACGAGGAGGCCCTGCGCAAGCGCCTCGGGGTCATGGACGCCGAGGCCTTCTCGCTCTGCGAGGCCAACCACCTCCCGATCATCGTCCTCTCCATGGCCGAAAAGGGCGCCGTGCTCCGCGCGGTGCTCGGCCAGCGGGTCGGCACGCTCGTCGGCTGAACATTCTCAAACCCACCCCATGGACATCAAGAAGACCCTCGCCGACGGCGCCAACGGCATGAAGAAGGCCGTCGACCACACCCTGCACGAATTCGGCACGCTGCACACCGGCAAGGCCTCGCCCTCCATGGTCGAGAACATCCAGGTGCACGTCGAATCCTACGGCATGACGCAGCGGCTGAAGGACATGGCCGCGATCACCACGCCCGACGCCCGTTCGATCATCATCACGCCCTTCGACAAGGCCGTGATGGACGACATCCGCAAGGCCGTCCAGGCGGCGAACCTCGGCATCAACCCCGTGCCCCAGGGCAGCTTCCTGCGCTGCCCCATCCCGGAGCTCTCCGGAGAGCGCCGCACCGAACTCACCAAGGTCGCCACGCGCATGGCGGAGGAAGGCAAGGTGCGCGTCCGCAACGCCCGGCGCGACTGCCTGGAGACGCTGAAGAAGGCCAACAAGGACAAGCTCATCACCGACGACGACCTGAAGCGTTCGGAAAAGGAGGTCCAGCTGCTGACCGACCGCAGCGTCGCCGACATCGAGAAGCACCTCGAATCCAAGGTGGCCGAGCTCAAGGGCTGAAGATGAACATCCACGAGTATCAGGCCAAGGCGCTGTTCGAGAAGTTCGGCGTGGCCGTGCCCAAGGGCGCGGCGGCGCAGAAGGCCTCCGACTTCGAGGCGGCGGTCGCACCGCTCGACGGCAAGGGCGGCATCATGGTGAAGTCGCAGATCCACGCGGGCGGCCGCGGCAAGGGCGTCTTCACCGACGGATTCAAGGGCGGGGTCAAGTTCGCCCCCACCAAGGAGAAGGCCCTCGAACTGGCGAAGGCCATGCTCGGCAACACGCTGGTGACCGCGCAGACCGGACCCGAGGGCCGCAAGGTCCAGACGATCTACTTCACGGAGGCCGCCAATCTCGGGAAACGCCCGGACGGCCGTGACGACGAGTACTACCTCGCCATCCTGCTCGACCGCGCCACTTCCCGGCCGGTCATCGTCGCCTCCACCGAGGGCGGCGTGGAAATCGAGAAGGTGGCGCACGACACCCCCGAGCGCATCTTCAAGGTGCACGTCGACCCCGCGGTCGGACTGCAGGCCTACCAGGCCAGGCAGATCGCCTTCGCCCTCGGCTTCAGCGGGGAGCTGCACAAGCAGTGCGTGGCCCTGGTCGCCAAGCTCTACGCCTTCTTCTGGGAAAAGGACTGCTCGATGGTCGAAGTGAACCCGATGCTGGTCACCGCCGAGGGACGTCTGCTCGCCCTCGACGCCAAGGTTTCCTTCGACGACAACGCCCTCTTCCGCCACCCCGACGTGGTCGCGCTGCGGGACCTGAACGAGGAGGACGCCAAGGAGATCGAGGCCTCGAAGTTCGGGCTCTCCTACATCGCCCTGGACGGCAACATCGCCTGCCTCGTGAACGGAGCCGGACTGGCGATGTCCACGATGGACATCATCCAGCACTTCGGCGGCAGCCCGGCCAACTTCCTCGACGTGGGCGGCGGCGCCTCCAAGGAGCAGGTGTCCGCCGCGTTCAAGATCATCCTCGGCGACCCCAACGTGAAGGGCATCCTGGTGAACATCTTCGGCGGCATCATGGACTGCAACGTCATCGCCACCGGCATCGTCGAGGCGGTCAAGGAGACCGGACTGAAGCTGCCGCTGGTCGTCCGGCTCGAGGGCAACAACGTCGAGGCCGGCAAGGCCACGCTGGCCGCCAGCGGCCTCACCATCGTCTCGGGCGACTCCATGGCCGACGCGGCCAGGAAGATCGTCGGGCTCGTCACCAAGTAACGCACTTCACCATGTCCATTCTCGTCAAGGAAGACACCCGCGTCCTCGTCCAGGGGATCACCGGCGACTTCGGCGCGCGCCACGCCCGCCTTTCGATCGACTACGGCTCGCAGATCGTGGCCGGAGTCACCCCGGGCAAGGGCGGCCAGACGTTCGAGCACGGAGGCAAGAAGGTGCCCATCTTCAACACGGTGGCGGACGCCGCCCGGCAGACCGGAGCGACGGTTTCCGCCATCTTCGTCCCCCCGCCGTTCGCCGCCGACGCGATCCTCGAGTGCGTCGACGCCGACCTGGACCTGGCCGTGGCCATCACGGAAGGCATTCCGGTCCGAGACATGGTCCGCGCCAAGCGCGCCATGCAGGGCCGCCGCACCCGCCTCATCGGGCCCAACTGCCCCGGCCTGGTCACCCCGGGACGCGGAGACAAGTCCCACGGAGGCTGCCGCATCGGCATCGCTCCCGGCTACATCCACAGACGGGGCAACGTGGGCGTGGTCTCGCGCTCCGGCACGCTGACCTACGAGGCGGTCTGGCAGCTCACCTGCCGCGGCAAGGGACAGTCGACGTGCGTGGGCATCGGCGGCGACCCGGTCAACGGGACCTCCCACCTCGACGTGATCAGGCTCTTCAATGACGACCCGGAGACGGAGGCCATCATCATGATCGGCGAGATCGGCGGCAACGCCGAGGTCGAGGCCGCCCGCTGGATCAAGCAGCACTGCAAGAAGCCCGTGGCGGGCTTCATCGCGGGCGCCACGGCTCCGGCCGGACGCCGCATGGGCCACGCAGGAGCGGTCATCGGCGGAGCCGAGGACACCGCCGCCGCCAAGATCAAGATCTTCAAGGAGTGCGGCATCTCGGTCGCGGAGACCCCCTCCGACATGGCCGACGCGCTGCTGCGCATCTGGAAGGGCTGACCTCTCCCGCACGCGCCGCAAAAGGGCTGCCTCAGGGCAGCCTTTTTCATGGGAAGACGCCGCCGCAAACGGCGGTTTTCCGGCAGTTATCCGGCTGGTCTCAGGACGGTCGATTCCTAAGGTGGCGTCACCCCATGCGCGTCTTCGCACTCCTGCTCACTCTCACTTTCACCGGACTTCTCGGCGCCGAACAAGCCAAGCCCGCAGGGGCCGCCTCGGCGCCGGCCGTGAAGCCCCTGCCCGACGAGAAGACCAAGCTGCCCTGGCACATGGTCAACCTGTGGTGGACCCTGCCCGAGACCCCCGACTTCGAGTCCTTGGAAATCGACGTGACGATCAGTGACGACGTCGATCCGGCGAAGCTCAACCTGTACATCGCACCGGTGGGGATCGGACGGCTCAACGACACGAATTTCTACGGCGGCATCCAGAGCAACATCGGCGGCTATCCGGTGTCCGACGCAAGTCCGCAAGGACCGTACCACAAGGGCAAGGGCGCCATCTTCTCCCGCTGGGGCAACAAGAACCTGGACACCTCCTTCGTCCGGCCGGCCGCGGACGGCCTGATCGAGGCGGCAGGCTACGAGGGCGACTTCGCCTCCGGGCGGCGGCCCTTCGCCTGGAAGGCCGGCACCTACACGTACGCGATCCGCAAGCTGTCCTACGAGAAGGACAAGGACGGGAACGAATGGACGTGGGTCGGCGCGTTCCTCACCGAACACGCCACGGCCCGCATGGTCTTCATCAGCTCCCTGAAATTCCCCGGGCGCACGCTCAAGTTCTGGGGGCGCCATTCGGCCTTCATCGAAATCTATGGAGGAAAGAAAGTCGTCATCGCCGACCTGCCCAAGCTCACGGTCCGCATCGGGATGCCCCGCATCAACGGACAGGCGCCCGAAGTGAAGCAGCTTTCTGTCCACTACCCTCGCGACACCGGACCGGCCTCGCCGGCGATCATGTCCACCCGGCTCGCCGAAGGGGGCAAGGAGGTGGTCTGCGAGCTGCACAACGAGATCCTGACCCGCGAGAAGTGGTCCTTCCCCCTCCTCCCCGCACCGGCCAAGTAAACGAGTACAAATCGAAGGCCGCCCGACGGGCGGCCTTTCGCTTGGCTCTCCCTTCAGGGAAGGACCTTCACTTGCCCGCCACGTAGGCGAGGCCGTTGGCGGTCTTGTTCACGGCGCCGTCGTCGCCCAGGAGGTCGGCGATGGGATCCCACTTGCCGTTGATGAGTCCGTCACGGGCGGCGGCGGGAATGGTCGCCTTCCAGGAGCGGCCTTCGCAGGAGACCTTGAGGCCTTCGACGTCGACGGTGACCTCGACGCCGGGCTGCTTCTGCACGAGGGCGGTCAGTTCGGCCAGGTCATCCTTGGAGAGGGAGAGGCAGGGGACGCCGAGGGCGGTCGAATTGCCGAAGAAGATCTCGGCGAAGCTTCCGCCGACGATGGCGGTGAAGCCGAAACGCCAGATGGACTGCGGGGCATGCTCACGGGAGCTGCCGCAGCCGAAGTTGAAACCGACCACCATCACGCCCTTCTTGGCCTTGGAGACCGCCGCGGCCTCGGGGGTGTTGAGGGGATGCGCGCGCTCCTTGCCGTCCGGACCGGTGCGTTCGTCACGGAAGGCGTGCTCGCCGAGTCCGTCGAAGGTCACGCACCGCAGGAAGCGGGCGGGAATGATGCGGTCCGTGTCGATGTCGTCTCCGGGCACGGCGACGGCGGAGGCGCGGACGAGGGTGATCTTGGCGAGGGACATGGTGATCAGGAAAGGGACGCGGGGATGAAACGAACGGGCATGGGCACGGCGGCGACGAGGGAATCCCGCCTGGCCCGCGCGACCGAGGGGGGAAGTCCGGACTCGGTGACGAAAACCGCCCTGCCCTCCACCACGGCCGGGACGGTCAGCGGACAGACGGGCTTGCCGTCATGAAGGGCGTCGACGGAGACGTCACGGACGCAGGACAGGCCGGCCTCAAGGGCCAGACGCGCGAGCTCATCCACGCCGGAAGCGGCGCGGATGATGCCTTCGGCTGCGTCCGAGCGCTCCATCAGACCTTGAAGACCTCGCGGGCGTCGGCGACCTGACCGGTGATCGCGGCGGCGACCACCATCACGGGACTCATCAGCACCGTGCGTCCGGTCTGGGAACCCTGACGGCCCTTGAAATTGCGGTTGGAAGAGCTGGCGCAGAGCTGGTCTCCGACGAGCTTGTCGGGATTCATCGCGAGGCACATGGAGCAGCCGGCGCCGCGCCACTCGAAGCCCGCTTCGGTGAAGACCTTGTCGAGCCCTTCCTTGACGGCCTGGATGGCGGTCAGCTGGGAGCCGGGCACCACGATGGCTTTGACGGACGGGCTCACCTTGCGGCCCTTGAGATACTTGGCGGCCTCACGCAGGTCGGAGATGCGGCCGTTGGTGCAGGAACCGAGGAAGGCGACGTCCACCTTGGTGCCCTTGATGGGCGTGTCAGGGGAAAGCTTCATGTGCTGGTAGGCGTCGGCCGCCGTCTGTCGGTCAGCGTCATTGAGACTCTCGAGCGCGGGCATCTTCTCGTCGATGAACACCGCCTGGCCGGGGGTGATGCCCCAGGTGACGGTCGGACGGATGTCGGCGGCGTCGAACTTGACCACGTCGTCGTAGCGGCAGCCCGGGTCGGAGGCGAAGGACTTCCAGCGCTCCACGGCCGCGTCCCAGTCGGCGCCCTTCGGGGCGTAGGGACGTCCCTTGATGTAATCAAAAGTCTTCTGGTCGGGATTGACGTACCCGCACCGGGCCCCGCCTTCGATGGACATGTTGCAGACGGTCATGCGCTCCTCGAGCGTGAACGCGTCGAAGGTGCTGCCCGCGTATTCGTAAGCGTAGCCGATGCCGCCGTTGACGCCCAGCACGCGGATGATGTGCAGGATGACGTCCTTGGCGTAGACGCCGGGGGCGAGGCGTCCGTTCACCTCGATGCGCCGCACCTTGAGGGGGCTGAGCGCGAGGGTCTGCGTGGCCAGCACGTCGCGCACCTGGGTGGTGCCGATGCCGAAGGCGATGGCCCCGAAGGCGCCGTGCGTGGCGGTGTGCGAGTCGCCGCAGGCGATGGTCGTGCCGGGCTGGGTGATGCCCTGCTCGGGGCCGACCATGTGCACGATGCCCTGCGTGCCGGTGTTGGTGTCAAAGAACCGGATGCCGAAGTCCTTGGTGTTCTTGCGCAGCGCTTCGATCATCTCCTGGGCGATCGGGTCGGAATAGGGCTCGCGCAGCTCGTTCGTCGGCACGATGTGGTCGACCGTGGCGAACGTGCGCTGAGGATACTTCACCTTGAGGCCGAGGTCCCGGATCATCCCGAAGGCCTGGGGGCTCGTCACCTCATGGATGAGGTGGGTGCCGATGAAGAGCTGGGTCTGCCCGTTCGGCAGCTTGCGCACCGCGTGCGCGTCCCAGACTTTTTGGAACAGTGTCTTGGCCATCTTCGGTGAAGTCGAAAGGTCAACGTAGGAGAGGACAAATGGGGGTCAATCCCGCAGGAGGGCCCTCCTGCGGCCGAGAACCGCCGTTGACCCGCCGCCCTGAGCCTGCCAAAAGAGCGGGCTGCGCATGGACCGAACCCTGACCCTCAGCTTCTCCTGCCCCGACGCCAGCGGCATCGTGGCCGCGGTCTCGTCCTTCATCGCGGATCACCGCGGCTGGATCACCGAGGCCAGCCAGCACACCGAACATGAGCTGTCGCGGTTCTTCATGCGCGTCGAGATCAGGGCCGATTCGCTGTCCTTCGCCCCCGAGGAGTTCACCGGCAGGTTCCGCCCGATCGCCGAGAGGTTCGGCATGGAATGGCGGCTGTCGGACTCCGCCCGGCCCAAGCGGGTCGTGATCCTCTGCTCCAAGCAGGAGCACTGCCTCTACGACCTGCTGTCGCGGCAGGTGGCGCAGGACTTCCGCTTCACGGTGCCCTGCGTCATCTCCAACCACGAGACGCACCGGCGCGTGGTCGAGGCCCACGGCATCCCGTTCCACCACGTGCCCGTGGACCCCGCCGACAAGGGAGCGGCCTTCCGGAGGATCGAGACGATCTGCCGGGAGACGCACGCCGACCTGGTCGTGCTCGCCCGCTACATGCAGGTGCTGGACGAGCAGGCCTGCCGTACGCTGGCCGGCAAGGTCATCAACATCCACCACTCGTTCCTGCCGTCGTTCGCCGGAGCCAAGCCCTACCACCAGGCCCACCGGCGCGGAGTGAAGCTCATCGGCGCCACCTGTCACTTCGTGACGCCCGAACTGGACGAGGGCCCGATCATCGAGCAGGACGTGATCCGCGTCGACCACTCGGACACGCCCGAAGACATGGTGCAGCTCGGCAAGGACATCGAGAAGGTGGTCCTCGCCCGCGGACTGCGCGCGGCGGTCGAAGACCGCGTCCTGCTGGCGGGCAACAAGACCGTCGTGCTGCGCTGAACTCGGACCCGCTCCGGCACGGACCAGGCGGAGGAGTCCTCGCTCAATCGGCACGGAACGCCCTGCTCGCAGGGCAAGTTATTGGCGGGCAAAGGTGTCGGAACCGGGGCCGTTAGGACTCGCCCTTCCGTAAGACATTCTTCTAATGAGTCTTACGAACCGACCCGCCACGCAAGACCATGCCGCTCATCTCCCGACTTTCCGCCCGGCTCCAGAACCACCCCAAGCGCGTCATCTTCGCCGAAGGCGCCGACCCGCGCGTGATCCAGGCGGCCCGTCAGTTCGCCACCAAGAAGCTCGGAGTGCCCGTGCTGCTGGGAGACCGGCAGCGCATCAAGCTCAACGCGGCCCGGCTGAACGTCCGCCTGGATGACATCCGCATCCTGGAGCCGGAACGGAGCGACGAACTCAAGGGCTTCGCCGAGAAGCTCGAGTCGATCCAGAAATACGGCGGCACCAACCTTCAGGGAGACCCGAAGGAGCTGGCCCTCAATCCGAACTACTTCGCATGCCTCATGGTGGCCACCGGGGGCGCCGACGCCCTCATCTCCGGGGCCACGACGCACGCGGCCTCCGGACTGCGCGCCGTGCTCCAGACCATGCCGCGCCAGTCCGGCGTGGAGACCGTGTCCTCGATGCAGATCCTTGAGTCCGAAGAGGGCCGCTTCGGTCACGAAGGCGTGCTCTTCCTCGCCGACTGCGGGGTGATTCCCGAGCCCACCTCCGCGCAGCTGGCGGACATCGCGGTCACGACCGCGGGCCTGGCGGGACACCTGACCAACTCCCGTCCGAAGGTGGCGCTGCTGGCGTTCACGACGCACGCCTCCAATCCCCGGCTGGACTCGGTCAAACGCGTCCAGGCAGCGACCGAACTGGCCCGACGCAAGGCGCGCGAACTCTCGATCGTCTGCGACATCGACGGCGAGATGCAGGCCGACGCGGCCATCAATCCCTTCGCCGCCCAGTCCAAGGAGGTCGCAGGAGCGGTGGCCGGACGCGCCAGCGTGCTGGTCTTCCCCGACCTCAACTCCGGCAACATCGCCTCCAAGCTCGCCCAGCACATCGCCGACATCCCGGCCTACGGCCAGATCCTGACGGGGCTGGAGCGCCCGGCCGCCGAGATCTCGCGCGGCGCCAGCGCCCATGACATCTTCGGGACCGCGGTCATCGTCGCCTCACAGGCCGTCGACCGGGCCTACCTCTACCCTTCCGCGACGGAAACGGGGAAGGCCTGAACATGGCCTCGAAGCGCAGGTTCGCCGAGAACGTGCCCGGGCTGCTGTCGCGCCCGATGAACCGCGACACGCGCCGCATCTTCGTGGCGGCCACGCGGATGAACGACGGCAAGACGACGGCCTGCCTGGGCCTGACGGCCGCGCTGCGCTCGATGGGGCTGCACGTCGGCTACATCAAGCCGATCGCGCAGCGGGTGGTGCAGTCGGGCGACGACCAGGTCGACGAGGACACGCTGCTGATCAACGGACTGTTCGACCTCGACGTGCCCATCGCCGCGATGTCGCCCGTCGCCATCGGACCCGACTTCACCAAGCAGTACCTGGAGAACCCCTCCGAGATCGGCCCGCAGATCACCGACCGGATCTGCCGCGCGTTCGACCGCACGGCCTACGGGAAGGACGTGGTGGTGGTCGAGGGCTCCGGCCATGCCGGGGTGGGATCGGTGTTCGGAGCCTCGAACGCCGACAATGCGCGCGTGCTCGGCTCCAAGGCGCTGCTCGTCGCCGCCGGCGGCATCGGCAAGCCGGTGGATGAGATCGCGCTCAACAAGGCGCTCTTCGACCAGGCGGGGGTCCAGGTGATCGGCGCCATCCTCAACAAGGTGATGCCGGACAAGCTGGAGTTCATCCGGGACTTCGCCGGGCGCGGACTCAAAAGGCTCGGCGTGCCGCTGCTGGGCGTGGTGCCGCTGCAGGAGACCCTCGCCTACCCCAATCTCGACCAGGTCGCCGAGGAGACGCGCGCGCGCTGGATTCACCGCCCGCCGGGCCTGCGGCGGGTCAGGCGGGTGATCATCGGCGCGATGTCCGCCCGGCGCGCGGCGGAATACCTCAGGACGGCGGGCACGCTCGTCATCGTCCCCGGAGACCGCGAGGACCTGCTCGAGGCGCTGGTGGCCGACGCCGGAGTCCGCGGGCTGGCCGGCGTGATCCTCTCGAACGGACTGCTGCCCGGCGAGGAGACGCTCCGGAGGCTCAAGGAGGCCGGCCTGGCCCTCGCCTCCGCCGAGACGGAATCCTTCGCGGTCACCGCCCGGATCAACAACATGACGGTCAAGACGATGAGCCAGGACTCCGACAAGATCCCGATCATCGAGAGGATGATCCGGGAGTCGGTCGACATCCCGTCGCTGCTCCGCTCGCTCTAAAGCGGACGCAGCACCTCCGCGAGCCGGGTGAAGTGCCCCTCCTCGAACCCGGCGGCCTGCTTCAGCATGCGGTCACGGGCGAGCGGATTGGGCTCGGCGGCCGCGGCACGCCGCGCCTCCGCGGGGATCACTCCCCTCAGCCAAGGCCAGACGGCGCCCACGGGCACGGGATGATCGCTGCCGTGCAGGAAACGGTCGCGGTGCCGGCATGCGAGGATGTCGCGCAGGACGGCGCTCCGGACGGGGCTGTTCAGCGCGCTGGTGTCGGCATGGAGACGGGGGAACTCGTCCATCATCGCGAGGAGCTCCCGGAAGTGGCCGCGGCTCCAGGGGATGCTCGAACTGGCGCCGTGCGCGGCGATCACCTTCATGCCGAGCTCGAGGGGCCGGCGCAGGATCCGGGGATCCTCAAGGGCGCGGTTGAACACGGGGACGGTGAGTTCGCCGCCGGTGTGTGAAAGCAGCGGCAGACCGCTTGCGGCCATCTTCTCCCAGAACGGCCGGTACTGCGGCAGGGAGCAGTCGACGTTCTGGCAGTTGGGCAGGAGCTTCAGCGCACGTGCGCCGAGCGAAAGGCAGCGCTCCAGCTCCTCCATCGCGCCGGGACGGCCGGGATGGATGGAGACGGCGGGCAGGAAGGCGGGGTTGCGACGACAGACGGCGAACAGATGGTCGTTGGGCACATGGAAGGACCCGAAGTCGGCGCGACGGCCGTCATCATGGTAGACCTCGTCCTGGGCGAGCAGCAAAGCGCGGTCCAGGCCGCTGCCGGCCAGCATCGCAACGATGGAACGTTCGTATTCCTCATCGAAGTCACGATGGTCGGCCTGCACGCGAAGGCCCGCCTCGCTCACCATGGCGCGGGCCAGCACGCGATGCCAGAGGCCGTCGAGTCTCAGCCAGCAGCCGCTGCCGGCGCCGCCGTTGCCCACGAGGTGGACGTGGCAGTCGTGGGTGAGGGCCGGCACTCAGCGGCCCTCCTTGCCGGAGAGTCTTCCGTAGACCCAGGCGACGGCGAAGAAGGCCGCCGCGAGGGCGGCGCAGGCCAGCACGCGGCCGAGGAGGTCGGTGACGTCATGGATCACGATGCGTAAGGTGACGAAAGCCAGCCCGACGAGGCCGACCATGCGCAGGGCGCGGGTGGACATGAGGTGTCCGACGAGGAAGGTCAGCATCGCCGCCACCGCCCAGCCAAGCGAAGCTGCGGCCCCGGGGAGGTCACGGAGCAGATGGAACGACGCCAGCAGCCAGAAGGAAGGCAGCAAGGCCCGCTGCGCCGCACCCCATTCACCGCTGGCCCCGGTAGACAGGGCGATGAAACGCAGGTGCAGCGCCAGACCGACAAGCAGCACGCAGGCATGAAGGGCGTAAGGTGCGCCGAAGGACGTCTTCGGGGCGGCGGAACCCAGGAGGTCCTGCAAGAAGACCAGCAGCTGGACGAAGGCCCCGAGCACGGCACCCCATGACAGCATCGAAAGCTCGCCGCCGACTGATGCGGACGCAGAGCCGCGTCGAGTCATCCCATGGACGAACGGATGCGCCGCAGCCAATGCGACGCCGGCGCAAGCCCAGGAAAGTCCGATACGCCACGCGGCCGCCGCCTGCAGTCCGTCAGTGAGATGCCAGGCGCAAAGGAAGGAGAGGTAGCCGGCCAACATGGCGATGACGTGTCGGACGACCGCATGCGCCCCCTTCAACGCTCCCATGACGAGGGCGGAAAGCGCCAGGACGATCAGCAGGCCGGACCAAAGCGCAGGCTCACGGTGGGATGAGCTCTGCGCCAATTCACCCCAGAAGGTGAGAATGACCACGCTCCACAGCAAGGCGGGGACGGCGGCGAGCCGAAGCGCGGTCGACGGGAGGGCAAGACTCACCGCCAGTGCGATGAGCCACGGAACGAAGGTGAGGGAGCCGGGCTGACCGTCCTCCGTCACCAGCAGCACCAGGGCCATGGAAAGCCCACCGCAGACGGAAAGGAACGAGGCGCCGGCATAGGCGCCACGCTCCTTCTCACGCGCACCGAGAAGCACGGCGAACAGCGCGACGACGATCAGTCCGACCCAAGGTCGCGAAGGAGGGTGGACGGAGTAGGCATGGACGGAGTAGCTGAGCGCGGCGACCATCACGAAGGCCTCACTCGCCCACCGGAGCACGGAAGAAGCACTGCGGGACGCGGCCGCCAGGCTGAGTCCGCCCGCAAGGAACCAGGCAAGCCAGTCGAGACGCTGACCGTCAAGCAGCCAGGCGCCGCCGGCGGCCGCCAACCCCAAGGCGAAGGAGAGGAAGGACGAGGCGGCGACCGGCGAGACACCCCTCTCCAAGAGGTACGCGACGCCCGCCACGCCCGCGCAAATGAAGGCCCAGACGGGACGTTCCGGCCGGCCGGAGGCGTGATTCAGCAAGGCCGTGGCCGGCAGCACGAAGGAGGCGAGCGAGAACGCGAGGCGTTCTCCTTCGGCGTGGAAATGACCGCGGCCGCGCACGAGACGCTCAGCACCCCAGTTGAAGGCGAAGGCAAGGGAGGCGGCGATGGCCACGGAGGTCGGCTCCAATCCTCCCCTCAGGAGTGCGAGTTGCGAACCGACGAGTCCGATGGCCGCGGCGGAGAACCAGCCGGCGCGCAAAAGGAAGATCGCGCCCAGCAAGGCCACGCAGGCGACGGCCGAGCCTGACACGACGGGCGAACCAGGCAGCTCCTTGACGCCGAAGACCAGGCTGGCGGCGGAAAAGCCGGTGGCCAGCTGGGCCAGCAGGCGGTCCGACCTGGAAAGCGCGAGCCATGCGACCGCGGCGGCGGTCACAAGCTGGACGAACACGCCCAAGGTCGGCGAATCCACGACGCGCAGCCGATCGAGCCCCTGAGAGGCCCAGGCGGAAAAATGCAGCACCGAAGCCCCCACGGCGGCCACGACCCGCCCGAGGTCCGGACGACGCCGAGCAAGGTTGAGTCCGCCCACGAGAAGCGCCGCGCCCAGCAGCACGACTTGGGCGAGACGCAGCCAGGGGGGAAGTTCGGAGGTGAGGTTCAGCCAGATTCCCAGGAAGACGACGGCCGCCACGCCCACCAGTCCGCCGATGCGCGCCGCCCACCAGGCTCCGAGCGCGCTCTCTCCGGCAAGTCCGACGGGCGGCAGGACGCCCATCTCGCGAAGACGGACGACGAGAGGCGACGGCGCTTCCGGCAGAGGCGGCTTGCGGGGTGGCAAGGGCGGCGGCGTAGCGAGCGGAGCGGCCGCAGGCGCAGGCTGCACGACGGCAGGCGACGCCTCGGCGGCAGGCCGGGGAGTCTGAACGGGAGTCCGTGACCTGAGCTCTTCGACCTGCTTGCCCAGCCGCTGAACTCTGACCAAGAGGTAGACGAGCAGCACGGGCACCGAGACGATGGCCAGCGAAAGCAGCAGCTCGAGCATTTGGGCCAGTTCGCGGGGCAGCATGAACGCAACCTAGGCGGTGCCGACCGCGGCTTCAACCAGCGATTCAGATCAGAGCATGCGCTGCCCGCCCAGCCAGACCTGCTCCGCCCGGGGAATCGCGCGGGACCCATCCCAGCTGAACGCAAAGATATCCGCCCTTGCGCCCGGCTTCAGCTCACCCCTGCCCTTCGCCCACCTGCCCGGATTGCGCGTGGCTAGCTTGAGCGCATCGGAGAGGGAAAGGCCGGCCTGATGCACGAGCACAGGGATAGCAGCAATGAGCGGCAGGGCCGCACCGGCGAGATAGTTGCCGGTGCCGTCGTCGAGGCCGAGGAAGCCGTCCTCACGCAGGATGACCTTGCCGCCGACCGGAGTCACGTGGCGCCCCGCCGGCATCCCGCCGAGGGCCACGGTGTCGGAAACGACCAGCGAGCGGTCGAGCCCCTTGGCCCGCAGCATGGTCTTCAACGCCGGGGGAACGAGGTGGTGCCCGTCGGCGATGAACATCGCGGTCAGGGCGTCATCCGCCAGCTGCGGCCAGAGCACGTTGCGCCGGCGGTCCAAGGTCGCGCTGCAGCCGTTGCCCAGGTGGGTCGACAGACGCGCCCCCGCCGCCACCGCGGCCGCCAGGGCGGCCTCGTCGGCCGAGGTGTGCCCGATCGAGACGGCGACGCCCGCAGCCGTGAGATGGCGGACGTATTCCGGCGCCTCCGGCCAGTGGGGCGAAAGAGTCACAAGGGTGACGAGTCCGCCCGCGGCCTCCTGCCACCGGCCGAACTCCGCGACGGACGGAGGACGCACGTGCGCGGCCGGATGCGCGCCCCGCGGCCCGTCCTCCGGAGCGATGTGCGGCCCCTCGACATGGACTCCGACGATCATCCTTGCCGCGACCGGATCCGCCTTCACCGCTTCATGGATGGAGCGCAGGCAGCGGATCATCGCGTCCTCCGCCTGGGTGATGACGGTGGGCAGGAAGGTCGTCACGCCCACCTTGAGCATCTCAAGGCAAAGACGTGAGACTTCGGCCGGAGAAGGCTGCGACGCGTTCACGTCCTGACCCATATAACCGTTGACCTGCAGGTCCACGAGCCCGGGCGCGATCCACTGCTTCTCGCCGTGAGGCTCCTCGCGGACGGAACGGATGAGACCGTCGGCAATCTCGACGGCGACCGGGCGTGATGTCGCCGGATCGAGTCCGCGGACGGTCTGGACGGCGCCTGACATGTCAGCCTTGGGCGGGCGGCCGGGCGAGCGTGGAAGCGGAAGTCACGTCCAGATGAAGCGTGCAGTCGGCATGACCGCGCACCACCGAGGCCGGACAGTGCGGGGTCACGGGGCCTTCGACCGTCGCCTTCACCGCGGCCGCCTTGCGCTGGTCGGGCACGGAGAGGATGATCTTCTTCGCACGCATGATCTCGCGGATGGACATCGAGATGGCCTGCTTCGGCACGTCGTTCATGGTCGGGAACCAGCCCTCGCCGAACTGCTGCCGCCGGCAGGCTTCGTCGAGGTCGACCACCAGATAAGGGCGCGTGGTCTCGAAGTCGGCGGGCGGATCATTGAAGGCGAGGTGCGAGTTCTCGCCGATGCCGGCGAAGCAGACCTCGATCGTGGTACGGGAAATCAGCCCGGACAGCCGGTCGAGCTCGGCGCGCAGATCGCGGGCGTCACCGTTGACCGGAATGAACTCCGGACGGGCGGGCAGGAGGTCGACGAACCTCTCCCGCAGGTATTTGCGGAAGCTGGCGCCGTGTGACTCGGGCAGACCGACGTATTCGTCCAGGTGGAAGGCCGTGACCCGCGACCAGTCGATGCCCGGGGCCTTCACGAGGGCCTTGAGCGTCTCGAACTGGCTGGCGCCGGTGGCGACGATGATGCTCACGCGCTCCCGGGCGGCCAGCGCGCGGCGGATGACGTCCGCGCCTTCGGCGGCGGCGGCGGCGCCCATGGCGGATGAATCCTTATGGATGCTGATCTTCATGGCGGGGTGACGCCACACTGGCCCAGACCTCCCCGCACGGGCAAGCGTGGAAGGACCGTGAAGTCCGGCCGAAGGACCCGTCCCTCAGCATTTCCTCCCAAGGGATGCGGATTGAACTGGCAGCCCCGACGAGGTTCCCCGAACGCATGCTTTCCGTCATCCGTTCGGGCGCGCTGGTCGGCGTCGAGGCCCTGCCGGTCGAGGTCGAGGTCAACTCCGGCGAGATCGGCGAATACGGCCTCTGGCTGGTCGGCCTGCCCGACGCCGCCGTGAAGGAGTCCGAGGACCGCGTGACGTCCGCGCTCCAGAACGCGGGGCTGCGTCTGCCTGAGACGCGAACGACGATCAACTTGGCGCCGGGCGACCTGCGCAAGGAGGGAGCGTTCTACGACCTGCCCATCGCGCTCGGTCTGGCCGCGGCCACGGGACAGCTCGACCGACGGAGGCTGGCCCAATACCTGATCGCCGGAGAGCTCGGCCTCAGCGGAGGCACGCGGCCCGTCCGCGGCGGGGTGGCGTTCGCCCTGCTCGCGCGACGACTGGGACTCAAGGGAGTCGTACTGCCGCGCGCCTCGGCCGTGGAGGCCGCGCTCGTCCCGGGAGTCGAGGCTTTCGCCGCCGACTCGCTCGACGCCGCCCGGCGCTTCCTCAACGGCGACCCCGCCTTCTCGCCGCTGCCGCCGTCCCCCGCGGTCCCGCCGACGCCGTCCGGCGAACTGCCGGACTTCTCCGAGGTCAAAGGCCAGCTCGCGGTGCGCCGGGCGGTCGAGGTCGCCGCGGCCGGCGGACACAACCTGCTGCTCATCGGACCGCCGGGCTCCGGAAAATCGCTCATCGCCAAACGCATTCCGACCGTGCTGCCGGAACCCGACGCCGAGGAACGACTGGAGATCCTTTCCGTGCACTCGGCCGCGGGCACGTGCCCTTCCACGGACGCCCGCGCCTGGTCACGTCCGTTCCGCTCGCCCCACCACACGATCAGCGACATCGGGCTGGTCGGCGGCGGCAGCATGCCGGGCCCGGGCGAAGTCTCCCTGGCGCATCGCGGCGTGCTCTTCCTCGACGAGCTGCCGGAGTTCAGGCGCTCGGCCCTCGAAGTGCTGCGCCAGCCGCTTGAAGACGGGCAGGTGACGGTCTCACGCGCGGCGGCGAAGGTCACCCTGCCCTCGCGCATCATGCTGGTGGCGGCGATGAACCCCTGCCCCTGCGGCCACCTCGGCGACCGCATGCGGGAGTGCCGCTGCTCGCCCGCGCAGGTGAGGCGGTACCGGTCCCGGGTCTCCGGTCCGCTCCTCGACCGCATCGACGTCCAGGTGGAGGCCCCGGCGCTCACCATCGATGAGCTGAGATCCGCCGCGCCCGGAGAGGCGTCGTCCGAGATGCGCGCGAGGATCGAGGCCGCCCGCGCGATCCAACGTCGCCGTTTCGCCGGGCGGCCGGGCGGGTGCAACGCGGTGCTCGGCGGCCGCGACCTGCGTGAGCATTGCGCCTTGGAGCGGGCACAAGGGGACCTGCTGCAGCAGGCGATGGAGAAGCTCGGGCTTTCAGCCCGGGCCTACGACCGCATCCTGCGCGTCGCCCGCACGGTGGCGGACCTCTCAGGGACGGAAAGGATCGCGACCGCCCATCTGCTCGAGGCCATCCACTACCGCTCGCTCGACCGGGGCTGAAAAACGCTCGCCGACCCCGCGCGGGCAGGTTCATATGACGGCCCCATGAACCCCATCCGCAACTGCATCACCGCGGCCCTCGCCCTGGCCGCCGCCGTCCTTGGCGCCGCCGAGCCGGTCCGGGTGCTCGTCATCGACGGGCGCAACAACCACGACTGGCAGGGCACCACCGCCTCGCTGAAGGCCACCCTCGCCGCCGTCGGCGGCTTCCAGGTCGACGTCTCCACCGCGCCGCCCGCCTTCACCAAGCGCGCCCCGCAGCGTCCGAAGAAGATGGACGACAAGCAGAAGGCCGCCTTCGACAAGGCGCTTCAGGCCTGGAAGGACGAGGAGTCCGCCTTCAGCCGCGCCCACGCCGGCGAGTGGGAGAAGTGGCTGCCGGAGTTCGGCAAGTACCAGGTCATCGTGAACAACTACAACGGCGCCGAATGGACCGACCCCGTGAAGCAGGCCTTCACCGCCTTCGTCCTGCAGGGCGGCGGACTCGTCAACGTCCATGCGGCCAACAACGCCTTCACCAACTGGGAGGACTTCAACGAGATGATCTGCTTCGGCTGGCGCGGCGACACCTTCAAGGACCGCGTCGCGGTCGATGACGCGACGGGCAAGGCGGTCGCCGTGCCCCGCGACAAGGAGAAGTTCCAGGACCGCGGCTTCGGCTCCGGCCACGGCCCGAAGCACGCCTTCGTGCTCAAGGGACGCAACATGGACCACCCCATCCAGAAGGGCATGCCCGTGGAGTGGCTGCACGCCTCCGACGAGCTCTACCACCGCATGCGCGGCGACGCCGGGCACGTGGACATCCTCGCCAGCGCCTACTCCGCGCCCGAGGACCACGCCAAGGGAACCGGCATGCACGAACCCATGGTCTGGTGGGCCAAGTTCGGCCAGGGACGCGTCGTCACCACCTCCATGGGACACCTGATGGGCGGCGTCCCGCTCGACCCGCTGCACTGCGTCGGCTTCCAGACGGTCTTCGCCCGCTCGGTCGAATGGGCCGCCACCGGCAAGGTGACGCTCGAGGTGCCCAAGGAGTTTCCGACGAAGGACAAGGAAAGCGTCGTCGAGCCCTCCAAGGTCAGCTGGAAGCGCTCGAACTGATCGCCCCGCCGTCCGACTGCGAAGGCCCGCCGACCGGCGGGCCTTTTCTTTTACCTCAGAGCGAAGAGAGCGCGGCCGCCACGGCCGCCTGGATCACCTGGGGCTCCGGCCCGACGTCGACCGTGACGCACCGTTCCGCCGGCATGACCGGCGGCTCCAGCGCCGCCAGCTGGCTGTCCAGCAGTCCCGCCGGCATGAAATGCCCCCTGCGAGCGCCGATGCGGGCCGCCAGCAGTTCACGCGGGCCGGTGAGATGCACGAAGATGAGATGCGGGTCCGCCTCCCGCAACCGGTCACGATAGGCCCTCTTGAGCGCGGAACAGGTGACCACCATCGCCTCGCCACGCGCCCTGCCTTCGGCGATGCGGGCGGCCATGGCGGACAGCCAGCCCGCGCGGTCGGCGTCGGTCAGAGGCGTGCCCGCACGCATCTTCTCGACGTTGGCCGGAGGATGGAAGTCGTCGGCCTCGATGAGCGTGGCGCCGGTCGCGCGGGCGTGCAGGGCGGCCACGGTGCTCTTGCCGCAGCCGCTCACGCCCATGAAGACGACGTTGTCCCGTCCCTTGCCCACGGTCAGAGCTCGATGGTGCGCCCTTCGCGGAAGGAACGGTCGGCGGCGTGCACGATGCGCATGGAGTTGACCGCGTCGTCCATGTGCGCGGTCAGGTCGAGGTCCTCCCGGACGGCCCGCTCGAAGTAGGCCTGCTCCCGCTCGCACAGGCCGTCATGACCCGGATCGGCCTCCGTGGGCACGACCTCGTCCGGCTTCAGGAACTTGCCGTCCGGTCCGAGCGCGGCGTGGTGCACCTTGAGCGCCTGGGCGGCGGAATGGGAGTCGACGTCGGCGGAGTTGCCGGCCTGGGCGGCCTTGCCGGCCACGATGGAGACGCAGCCCCTGGGTCCGATGACGTCCTTCACGAAGAAGGCCTCCTCGGACATCATGGGGCCCCACCCGGCCTCGTACCAGCCGACGGAACCGTCGGCGAAGGTCACCTGAAGCTGGCCGTAGTTGATCTGGCCCGCCGGCATGTCCTCGGTCAGCCGCGCGCCGATGCCCGAGACGCGCACCGGACGGCTGCCCGTCATCAGGCACATGATGTCCACGTAGTGGACGCCGCAGTCGACGACGGGGCTGCAGCTCTGCAGCAGCGCGCGATGGGTCTTCCACATGTCGCCGAAGCTCTGCTGGTTGAGGTTCATCCGCATGACGAGCGGCTTGCCGAGCTTCTGGACCGTGGCCACGAACTGCGTCCAGGCGGGATGGTGCCGCAGGATGTAGCCGATGACGACCTTGCGCTTCACGGCCTTGGCCTTGGCCACGATGCGCTCGGCCTCCTCGACGGTGACGGCGAGGGGCTTCTCCACGAACACGTGGCAGCCGGCGTCGAGCGCGGCGACGGCGTATTCGGCATGGGTGTCGGGATAGCTGGAGATGGAGACGGCGTCCGGCTTCGTCGTCCGGAGCGCGGCGTGGAAATCGCCGAACTCTGCGTAGCCGCCGCCGAGTTCGGCGTTCAGCTTCGCGCGGGATTCGGCCGAACGGGTGACGAGACCGACGATCTCAAAGCCGGGCAGGCGGTGGTAGGCGAGGGCATGGGACCGGCCCATGTGGCCGGCGCCGACGCAGAGGACGCGTATCTTCTTCATGAGGAAATCAGAGGCCGAGCGGCTGGTTGAAGCCCTTGGCGCGCTCGGCGTCGAGGGCGGCCTTGAGGCGCGCGACGACTTCGGGATGGGCGGCCGCGACGTTGTCGCGTTCGGCCGGGTCGGCGACGAGGTCGAAGAGCCGGTCCTTGCCCTGCTCCGCCGCGTCGCGCTTGAAGTCCTCGGCCTTGCCGGGCTGCACCGCCACGGACTTCCAGGCCGCCTTGCCCTTCTGGCCCGTGCCGGGGATGTACTTCCAACGCGCGTCCCGGACCGAGAGCTGTCCGCCCTGGGTGCTGGAGACGAGCAGTTCGCGGCCGGCGCCGCCGAGGAGGGCCGCCGAATGGTCGCGCGCGTCGAGCGTGGCGTATTCGGCCGCGTCTCCGCCGGCCAGCTTCACGAAGGTCGCCGGCAGGTCGACCTGGGACACCAGCGCGTCGGAGACCTTGCCCGCCGGCGCCCGCCCGGGCCAGCGCACGATGAAGGGCACGCGCGTGCCGCCCTCGAGGATCGAGTATTTGCCGGACCGGAAGGGACCGGCCGGCTCATGGCCCGCCTTGGCGTTGAGTTCCGTGGACTGGTCCTTGTAGCCGTCGTCGAGGATCGGTCCGTTGTCGGAGGAGACCACGATGACCGTCCTCTCCGTCAGACCGTGCCGGTCGAGTTCGGCGAGGATGCGTCCCACCTGGTCGTCGAAGGCGACCACGGCGTCGCCGCGCGGTCCGAGCGGGGTGCGGCCGGCGTAGCGCGGGTGCGGCAGGCGGGGCACGTGGTTCTCATGCGAGGCGTAATAGAGCAGGAACGGTCGGTCCTTGCTGCGCGCGATGAACTCGCAGGCCTTGCCCGCGAAAGCGTCTCCCATCGTCTCATCATTCCAGACCGCGGACTTGCCGCCTTTCATCCAACCGATGCGACCGACGCCGTTGACGAGCGCCATGTTATGGCCGTGCGACCAGTCCATCTTCAGCTTGGCTCGCTCCGCCTCGAGCTTGAGGTCCGGATCCCCCGGATAGGGCGACTTGTAGCTGACTTCGATCGGATCCTCGGGGTCGAGTCCGACCACGCGTCCGTCCTCCACGTAGACCGTGGGCACGCGGTCACCGGTGGCGGCCATGATGAAGGAGTAGCCGAAACCGATGTCATTGGGAGAAGGGGCGATCTTCCCGTTCCAGTCCACGTCGCCGGAGCCCAGGCCCAGATGCCACTTCCCGACCACGCCGGTGGCGTAGCCCATCTTGGCGAGACTGGAGGCCATCGTCGGACGGCCCGGGCGGATGATCATGCGGGCGTCGCCCGGAAGCACGCCGGTGCCCTGCCGGCGCCAGGCATACTCACCCGTGAGGAGAGAGTAGCGAGAAGGCGTGCAGGTGGCCGACGTGCAGTAACCGGCGGTGAAACGGACGCCTTGCGACGCCAGCCGGTCGAGGTTCGGCGTCGGGATGACCTTGGCGCCGTAGCAGCCGAGGTCGCCCCAGCCGATGTCATCCGCATAAAGCAGGACGAAGTTGGGACGCTCGGCGGCGGAGGCGGAAACGGCGAGAAGCAGCAGGCCGGCGATGAGCGGGGCGATTCGCATGCTGCGTGCATAACGGGACACGACCCTTTGCCAAGCCCTCCCCGCCGATGCTTGCCAAAGGAGCGAAAAACGCCAATCCCACGGCATGCGCTTCGCCAAGTATCACGCCCTCGGCAACGACTACCTCGTGCTCGAGCCGAAGGACTGCCCCGCCCTCTTCGCGGCCGAGGCGGTGCGCAAGGTCTGCCACCGTCACTACGGACTGGGCTCGGACGGAATCCTCTACGGACCCATCGCGCGTGCGGACGGACTCATCGGCCTGCGCATCCTGAACCCCGACGGCTCGGAAGCCGAGAAGTCGGGCAACGGCATCCGCATCTTCTGCCGCCATCTTCTCGAAACCGGCCGGGTGCGCGAGGGCCAGGAGTTCCGTCTGCACACGCTCGGCGGAGTCGTCGGTTGCGCGGTCTTCGAAGGCGGGCGCCGCATCAGGGTCGAGATGGGAGGCGTCTCCTTCCGCGCCCCGCAGATTCCGCACGTCGGACCCGACCGCGAGGTCCTCGGCGAGGAGATCACGGTCGCCGGCCGCACTTTCCGCTACTGGTCCGCGACGGTGGGCAACCCCCACTGCGTCATACCCGTGGACGAGCTGACGCCCGACCTGGCCCGCACCTACGGACCCCACCTCGAGGTGCATCCCAACTTCCCGAACCGCACCAATGTCCAGTTCATGAAGGTCGTCGACCGCCGGAACGTCCGGATTGAGATCTGGGAGCGCGGGGCGGGCTACACCCTCGCCTCCGGCTCGTCCTCCTCCGCCTCGGCGGCCGTGGCCCGCAAGATGGGCCTGGTCGACGCCGACGTCACCGTGCACATGCCGGGGGGGCAGATTAGTATTGGCATCGGACCGGACTACTCCATCGTGATGACCGGACCGACGACCCCGGTGGGCATCTTTGAGATGCACCCCGGAGTACCGGACCAGGACGTCGCCCTCTGAGGCGCCGCCTATCCCATAGAATAGCGCACATACACGGCCTGCCCTCAGGGGCGGGTCGCTCGAATCCATCCATACCCATGGCGGCACCGGCGCCGTTACCCAATATCTCAGAAGACGACCTGATCGACCTGGCCGGCGGGGCGACCGTGCTCCAGGCGAAGACCCTGGTGCGTCAGGGCAAGGTGCGCAAGGCCGTCTGGAAGGCCCCGAACGTCGAGGCGCTCGTGGAGGACGCCAAGGGCAGCCGCGAAGCCCGCTGGAACCTGCGCTCGGTGACTTTCCAGCGCAACGAATGCGGATGCGACGTCTCCCTGGTGCAGCGCAAGCTGTGCGTGCATTCGGTCGCGGCCTACCTCGCCCTCGCCGTCAAGGAAGGACGCATCAAGCTCGAGGAGGAGCCGGCGCCGGCGCCGAAGCCCGCCGAGAAGCCGGCGGAGAAACGTCCCGCCGCCGAGGCCGCCGCGGGTCCGCGCCTGCGCTCGATCAGCCTCTCCAACCGCAAGGGCACCCCGATCGAGGTGCGCTTCATCATTCCGCCGAACATCGCCACCGCCGCCCAGCGCGACGAGATCATCTGCCGCCTCGAGCTGCGCGTCGAAGGCGTGCAGGTGGCGCCCGAAAACCTCGACCGCGGCAAGGCCTGGAACATCGAGCCGGAGACGGTCTTCTTCCTGGCGATCCTCGAAAACCTCTGCAACGGCAAGCTGCAGGGCATCCTCCCCCTCACGCGCCGTCACCTGCGCCAGCTCCTCTCGGTCGGCAAGGGGCTCTCCATCTTCCGCATGGCGAACGCGCCCGAAGCCGCCCTCGCGTGGGAGGGCGACCGTCTGGCCGGCGTGCATGCGCATCTGGACGAGCCCGATCCGACGCCGCAGCCCGTCGCCGCCGGCGACCCCGAGGAGGACGGCGACGAGCAGGAGGTGCGCTCCACCGACCGCGGCCGGGAGGACAAGGTCTGGCTCGACGGGTCGATGAAGTGGCTGCGCGTGCGCCTGCCCCAGCAGTCCTCCGGCCCCGTGGCCGAACTGCGCGAAGTGCTGAAGCGGGGCGGCTTCACCCTCGAGACGGCCACGCGCGAGTGGTACCTCGCCGGCACGATCCAGGTGCTCAACTTCCTGGCGCGGCACCACCGGCTCCTGCTCGAGCAGAACGAGTCCTACTTCTCGCACAACCTGAACAACTCCCTCAACAAGGTGCAGCTGGCCAAGGCCCGCTGCGACGCGGCCGAGGCCGAGGACGGATTCAAGTTCGCCGTCGGCATCGATCCCGAGGGCAAGTCGCCGAAAGTCATCCAGGAGGCGCTCTCCAGCGGGCGCATGTTCTTCTACACCGACCACGGCCCGCGCCTCATCACGCCCGAGCTCCTCGAGTCCATCCGCAACGCCCAGCGCCGCATCACCGGGGACGCCAAACGGGACGTCGACCTGGACCTCGAGCTCAAGATCGGCTACGCCGACCTGGCCAGCGCCGACGCCATCGCCGAGGAGCTGCAGGCCGCCTTCGCCCCGCCGGAGACCTGGTCCAAGCGCTCCGCCGCCATCCGGAACCTCTCCAAGCTCCAGCCCGCCCCGGTGCGCGCCGAGCTGGCCGCCATGCTGCGCCTCTACCAGCAGGTCGGGGTCGCCTGGCTCTGGCACGTCCATTCCAGCAACCTCGGCGGGCTGCTCGCCGACGAGATGGGCCTCGGCAAGACCGTCCAGGCGCTGGCCTTCATGGAGGCGCTCCGCACGCACCGCAAGGAGGACGGGCCCTGCCTCGTCGTCTGCCCCGCCTCCCTGGTCGAGAACTGGCGGCGCGAGGCGCGACGCTTCACTCCCGGCCTGCGGACGCTCGCCCACCACGGCCAGGCCCGCGTGGTCTCCCAGGAGTATCTGGGCAAGTTCGACCTGGTGATCACCTCGTACGGCACGCTGGCGCGGGACATCGGCGCCTTCTCGCTCATCACCTGGGGGGCCGTGACCTGCGACGAAGGACAGAACATCAAGAACCCGCGCTCCCAGGCCGCGAAGTCGGTCAAGCAGCTCATCGCCAAGGGCCGGTACATCCTGACCGGCACGCCGGTGGAGAACTCCCTGGAGGACCTCCGCTCGCTGTTCGGCTTCCTGATGCCGGGCTACCTCCCGAAAGCGCAGGAACGTCTGACCGGCGAGGACCGCAAATGGCACGACGACCGCCTGCTCCAGATGGCCGCCCCCTACATCCTGCGTCGTTCCAAGGCGGCGGTCGCGCCCGAACTCCCGCCGAAGATCGAGCAGCTGATCTACTGCGACCTCGAGGACGCCCAGAAGAAGCTGTACGACGAAGTGCAGGAGACCATCAGCAAGGAGATCTTCGAGATGGAGATCGGCGGCGCCAAGGAGAAGGACGTGCGCATGCAGGCCTTCAAGCTGCTCACCCGCCTGCGTCAGACCTGCGCCGACCCGCGCATCCTGGATCCCAAGCTGGAGGAGACGGACTCCGCCAAGCTGCAGGCGCTCCTGGAACTGCTCGAGGAGTCCAAGGACGCCAATCACCGGCTGCTGGTCTTCTCTACCTTCGTCTCCGCGCTCCAGCTCATCCGCGAAGCCCTCGAGGAAAGGGACATCCCCTTCTGCTACCTCGACGGCTCGACCACGGACCGCCAGGGGGTCTGCGACAAGTTCAACGGCACCCCCTCCATCCCGGTCATGCTCATGTCCCTGAAGGCCGGCGGCACGGGCCTGAACCTCACGGGGGCGGACACGGTCGTCCATTTCGACCCCTGGTGGAACCCCGCCGCCGAAGCCCAGGCCACCGACCGGGCCCACCGCATCGGCCAGACCCGGACGGTCACCAGCATCAAGCTCATCGCGGCCGGCACCATCGAGGAACGGGTGATGGACCTCCAGAAGGGGAAGTCGGAGATGTTGCGCAAACTGCTCAGCGAGTCAGATTCTGTCTCGTCCTCCCTCTCCCTTGACGACATCAAGGAGCTCCTGCGCAAGGACTGACCCCGATGCTCTCCAGCTTCATCAGAAGGAACAAGCCGAAGGCCGAGATGACGTTCCTCGAGCACCTCGACGATCTGCGGATCTCGATGCTCCGGGTGCTGGGAGTGTTCGCGGTCGGCATGGTGGGGGCCCTGATCTTCTACGAGGAGACCCCCACCCTGCTGAACATGCCCCTGGAATGGGCGAAGCATCCCGAGACCTCCCCGGTCGGCTTCCTGCTCGGCGAATCCAGCGAAGGGCTGCGCTCCATCCCCGAGCTCAAGGAGTTCACGTTCATGGGGGTGTGGAAGGTGCTCATGTACGCGGCCTTCGGCGTCGGCATCGCCATCGCCTCGCCGGTCTTCCTCTACGAGACGGCCCGGTTCGTGGGCCCCGCCCTGACCGACCGCGAGAAGCGCGTCCTCGTGCCCTTCTGCCTCGCGGCCCTGCTCCTCTTCCTGGCGGGCGCCTCGCTCGCCTTCTTCTGGCTCAGCCCGATGTCGGTCCAGATCTGGCACCACTTCGCGGTCGGGCTCAAGATGGACGTGATCTGGCAGGCGTCCGACTACTACGGGTTCGTCATCATGATGTGCCTGCTCACGGGGCTGACCTTCCAGTTCCCGCTGGCCCTCATCGTGGTGATGTGGCTCGAGATCGTCCGTCCGCGCACGCTGCTGCGCCACTGGCGCGGCATGCTCTTCGGCATCATGTGCCTGGTGGCCCTCATCACGCCCATCGCCGAGCCGATCTCGCTCTTCGTGATGACCGGCGTGCTGTTCGGCTTCTACCTGGTGGCGGTGGCCATCGGCACGGCGATCGTGCGCCGCAAGCGCGTCGCCCGCGGCGACAGCGCCGACCCGGAGGATGACGACGTCGACGACGATGACGACGGCCCCGACGGGGACGATGATCCCGACGGCGAGCCGGGCTCGTCCGGTCGCTCCTCCTCCGCTTCACGCGCCCCCACCGCCTCCTCCGCCGCCGCGGTGGAAGCGGAAAGGCCCCGGCGCCTCCCGCCGCCCGCCGAAGGGGATCTGAGCTCACTCGACTGACACCATGCGCCTCCTGCTGATCCTGGCCCTCACCGCCTCCCGGCTCTCCGCCCAGGAGACCTCGCTCTTCGGGAAGAAGCCTTCCGCGACGACCGCGCCGGAGCCCGCCGCCCCCGCCACGACCATCGGCGCCTCCGCCCCGGCCGACGGCCCGGACGACGCCGCCGACACTTCGGTGGTCATCACTCCGTTCAAGCCCTTCGCGCAGCCCGAGGCCAAGGAGACGCGGACGTTCAGCCTGGCCAAGATGAACCGTCCGCTCGCCTTCGAAAGCACGCGGGAGCTCCAGCGGCTCTTCTCGGCCTTCATGCTGCAGCACGTCACGGATGCAGGCAGCGCGGGCTTCGCGCGCGCGCCCGGCCCGATCACCACCATCGAATACGTCGTGCAGCAGGACCTGGGCGACGGACGGCTGCTAGTCAAAGCCAACTGGAACGCGTCCGCCGACGGACGGCTTCCGGCGGCCACCGAGGCCTTCGCGGTGATGATGCCCGAAAAGGCCCCCGCGGTCGGGGAGAAGGGCACGGCGGTCGTCGCGAACGTCGGCATGGTTGCCGTGCGCTTCACGCCGACGTTCGCTCCGCTGGCGGGCCGCAGGCTGACGATGCGCCGCGAGGCCTTCATCGAATGCGCGCCCCTCACGGACGGCTCGGCCGGTCTCCAGAAGTTCGTCGACCTGGTGCGCAGCGGATCCGAGTTCTCCGTGTTCACCGCCGAGAAGTTCCCCTGCAAGACCTGCGGCGGCCTCGGCTTCACGCGCGAGGCCCAGAAGGGCAAGCTCGAGGACAAGCGCATTCCCTGCACGGTCTGCGAACAGGGCAAGGTGACGGTGCGGATCGAGACGAAGTTCACGCCCTGAGCCGGCCCGGGGGCATCCTGCGCTTGCGCCGGACGGAGCGGGCTCACAAGGTCTGGCCGTGTCCACTCCGCTTCACGCCGGGCTCGAGGAGCATTTCTCCGCACTGGAGAAGTTCCTGCGTGACCAGGAGTCGGCCTTCGAACCCGAGGTGAGGCCGATGGTGCGCGAGGCCCTCGCCCACCCGGGCAAACGCCTGCGCCCGCTCCTCGCCTTCGGCTCGGGCGCCGGCGGACCGCCCTCCGCGGCCCTCGTGCGCGGAGCGGCCATCGTCGAGCTGGTGCATCTGGCGACGCTGGTGCACGACGACGTGCTCGACGGCGCCGACCGCCGGCACGGAGCCGACACGCCCAACCGCACCCACGGCGCCCATGCGGCGGTGCTTTTCGGCGACGCGCTCTTCGCCCATGCGCTCGTGCTGGCCGCCGAGCACGCCACCCCAGAACTCTGCCTGATCGTCGCCCGGGCCTCCCGCGAGGTCTGCTCCGGCGAGGTCTGCCAGACGTTCTCGCGCGGAGACGACGCCCTGCCCGTCGAGGCCTACCGACGGCACATCCGGCTGAAGACCGCCGAGCTCTTCGAGGCCGCCTGCCGGGTCGGGGCGCTGCTGGCGGGCCGGCCCAAGGAACACGTGGAAGCCTGCAGCGCCTTCGGCAGGCACCTGGGCGTGGCCTACCAGATCTACGATGACCTGGCCGACCTGCTGCAGGATGAGTCCAAGGCGGGCAAGACGCTCGGGACGGACGTCGCCAGCGGCAAGCTGACGCTGCCGATGATCCTGGAGCGTGAACTCAACGGACCCGACGGCATCCTCCGCCTGCGTCGCGGAGAAGACCCCCGGAAGGCCGTCTCGGCGGCGGCCTGGAAGGAATCCTTCCGTGCGCTGGACGCTGAGATCGCCGCCGCCGAACTGGCGCTGGTCCCCGCGGAAGGCTCCCCTTCGCCGTTCTTCCTGCTCAGGCTCACGGGCTTCCTCCGTGAGGCCGCCGCGAAACTCGCGCCGCGCGCATGAGGCTCTTCCGCACGACGTCCTCCGAACGTCTGGCGATGACGCTCATCCTGTCGCTGCTTGCGGCGTGCGCCGGGCTGCTGCTGGTCTGGCGCTCGCTCTGAAGGCTCAGGGGAGATAACGGGTCGGGTCGAAGCCGCGGGCCGCAAGGCCCGCCCGCAACGCCGCCAGGTCCACGGAGTCGCCGGGCTTGACGCCGGCGCGCCCGAACCAGCCGGAAGGCATCTCGATCGCCAGCCTGACCTCGTCGGAACGGGATTCGACGGTGGTGAGGTCGAGGGCCCGCATGTTGCGCACTTCAAGGATGACCCCGGACGAGGAGATGAAGGCGATGTCCAGGTCGAGCGGGGTGTCCTTCATCCAGAAGGAAGTCCGCTGTTCGCGCTCATAGAGGAAAGCCATGCCCTCCCCCTCGGGCAGCTGCGCAGTGCCCATGAGTCCGCGCGCCTTCTCAAGATCCGTCACGGCGAGACGCAGGCGGACGACCGGCCGGCCCATTTGCACGGGAAAATAGGTCTCAATGCCCGCCTCCGAAACGAGACGCGTGCCCGCCGCGGGGCGGCCGGAATCGCAGGCGACCAGCAGCGCGGCGGCGACGAGGGCGAAGAATGTCCGCATGCGGCAGGATTCACCACGGTTGCCACGGAAGCAAGAGCCTGTTGGCTGGGGCGATGGAACGCGACCGCAGGGCGCACTGGCTCGAGCCCGCGACGGCCCTGCACTACGCACGTGCGGCGGTCCGGGTCGGGCTCTGGGAATCGGAACGCCTGCTGGTCGAACGGCACTTCCGGCGCAACGGCCGCCTGCTCGAGGTGGGAGCCGGCGCCGGCCGGGCGGGGCTGGGGCTGCTGAAACTGGGGTTCACGCAGCTTACCGTCACGGACTTCTCGCCGACGATGGTCGAGATGGCCCGCGGGGTGCTGGGCGAGGCCAATCCGGAGTGGGACCGGAAGGTCGAACGGGCCGACATGACCGCACTGCCCTACCCTGATGCGTCGTTCGACGGCGTGCTGGCGGCATTCAATGCGCTGATGTGCCTGCGCAACCGGACCGACTGCGCCTTGGCGCTGTCAGAAATCAGGAGAGTGCTCCTTCCGGGAGGACGTCTCATCTTCTCGGCGAACGACCGGGAACGGGGCGACCACCGGGCCGAATGGGCGAAGCACTCCCCGGAAGACGGCCTGGAGGCCGGCGAGCGCTGGCACGATTCACCGACGTCACCGGTCTTCATGCGCAGCTGCACCGAAGCGGAGATGCGGGCGGAACTGGAGATCGCCGGTCTGCGCCTGATCGAATCGGCGCTCACGACCGAGCTGGCCGAGGACGGGCCGATGGCGCGGGAGTTCGCGGGCATCACCCGGCTCTACGTGGCGCAGAAGGCCTGATCAGCGGGCCTTCGGCGGCTGCTCCCTGAAGAAGCGGACGATCAGCTCGGAGGCGCCCTTGGGGAACTCGTGCGCGCCGTCATGGATGACGGCCACGACCGGCGCCTTGTCGGAAGTCCAGACCTCGCCCTTGAGCGCACCCGCTTCGCCCCACGGCTTCGCCGTCTCCACGCAGGCGTTCGCCTTGCGCGCGGCGGCGATGCTGGCCTCCTGGCCGGTGAATTTGACGATGGGATCCTTGCGACCGGCCACGTGCAGCACGGGCATCGGAGTCAGCTCCTTGGGACGTGAGGCGATGACGCCGGCCACGGGCGCGATGCCCGCCAGTCGGTCCGCGCGCGTCTGCCAGAGAAGATAGCAGAAGACGCCGCCGTTGGAATGGCCGAGGGCGAAGACGCGATCCTTGTCCGCCCCCTGTTCCTTGAGGACGTCGGCCAGCATCACGTCGAAGAACTTGAGGTCACGATCCTCCTGCGCGCCCTGCCGGGTCTGCCAGCCGTTGCCCTTGCCCTGCGGATCGTTGACGGTGGGAGTGGGCAGGCCCTGGGGAAAGACGAAGACCGCTTCCGGCCAGAGCTTCATGATGTCCCACGAGCCGGCCACGCGGGCCGCCGTGCCGTAGTGTCCGTGCCAGCCGAAGACCACCGGCGGCTTGGCGGAGGACTTGAGAGGGGCCCGCACGACGGCGGTCCGCTTCACCCCGTCGACTTCCCAGGTCCGCTCCACGCAACCCTCCGGAGGCTGGGCTTTGATGAGTTCCCGCAGCTTGGACTGGGCGTGGGACGAGGCCGCCAGGGCCAGGGCGAACAAGAGGACGAGGGGACGCATGCAAAAGAAAGGGCTCCCGATGGAACACCGGGAGCCCGCAAAGGTTGTGTTCCGCTTCAGTCGTCGCGGCGGTCGAGGAACAGCCGGATGACGTAGAAGAGCAGCGTGACGAAGGACGAGAACAGGATGAAGGCCGCCGCCACGTGCTGGTCGGTCTCCAGCGTGTTCTTGATCTCGTGGGTCTGGTACAGGATGACCGAGGCCATCAGGACGATCATCGCGATCGAGAACCAGGCGCCGAGCGTCCATCCGGCGACGATCGAGACCACGATGGCCCCGAGGGCGCAGAAGCTGGCGATCACGATGGCCGTGCGCAGGAAGGAGAAGTCCGTCGAGGACATGAACACCGTGACGGTGAGGCCGGCGGCGAGGACGCCCGTGATCAGGCAGGCCGGCAGGAGGATCTGGCCGGGGTTGCCGCCGGTGACGATCACGGTGTAGGCGATGATCGGGATGAAGATCAGGGCCTGGAGCAGGATGTAGAGACCGAGACCGAGATACTGGGAGCCCCGGGAGGCGCGGTTGAAGGCCAGCGACTGGGCGACCGTTGAGCCGCCCCAGAAGGCCAGCATCACGAGCAGCATGCTCCACCCGCCGAGCGAGTTGATCATGGACCCGAAGCCGTTCATGACCGCCTGGGCGACGCCCGTGACGAACATGCCGTAGAGAGCCACCGCGAAGGCGGCCAGCGAGGCGGCGACCAGACCGTAGGTCCGGCGGTAGAAGGCCGCGCGGGCGGCGACCGGGGCGTCAGCG
>CAIOPO010000040.1 GCA_903860195.1 uncultured Opitutia bacterium
GGGGCCGGAGCGGCGGACGGGGCGGCCGCGGCCGCGGGCGCGCGGCGGGGGGAGAGCACGTCGGAGGGCAGGTCCTTGGCGAGGATCGTCTCCCCTTTGGCGAGCACGTTGGCGCGCTGGACGACGTTCTCGAGCTCGCGCACGTTGCCCGGCCAGTCGTAGGCCAGCATCGCTTCGAGCGCCTCGGCGGAGAGGCGCTTCGGGCGGGATTTGCGCGCGGCGGCCTGGCGCTGGAGCATGTAGTCGACGAGCAGGGGCACGTCGGCCTTGCGCTCCCGGAGGGCGGGCAGGCGGATGCGGAAGACGTTCAGCCGGTAATAGAGGTCCTCACGGAACTGGCGTCCCGCGACCATCGTCTCGAGGTCCTTGTTGGTCGCGGCCACCACGCGCACGCTCACCTTCAGCGTCGCCGTGCCGCCCACGCGCTGGATCTCGCCTTCCTGGATGGCGCGGAGGACCTTGGTCTGGGTGGGCAGGGACATGTCGCCGATCTCATCGAGGAAGATCGTGCCGCCGTCGCAGAGTTCGAACTTGCCGGGCTTCTGGCCGGCCGCGCCGGTGAAGGCCCCCTTCTCGTGTCCGAAGAGCTCGGACTCGATGAGGTTTTCCGGAATCGCCGCGCAGTTCACCGCGATGAACGGCCCCTTGGAGCGGAGGGAATGCTGGTGGATGCAGCGCGCGACGAGCTCCTTGCCCGTGCCGCTTTCGCCCGTGATCAGGACGGTGGCGTCGGAAGCGGCCACCTGGCCGATCGACTTGAGGACCTCCTGCATCGGCTCGGAGCTGCCGATGATGCCCTCCTTGTAGTCGGCGGGATTGACCAGCGCGCGTGACTGCTTGCCGGCGTTGACCAGGTCGCGCCGCGCCGACATCGCCTTCTCGACCAAGGCGACGAGCTTGGCCTGGTCGAAGGGCTTCATGACGTAGTCGAAGGCGCCGAACTTCATCGCCTCGATCGCGGTCTGGGTGGTGCCATAGGCGGTCATGAGGATGACCATGGCCTGCGGCTGCGCTCCGCGGAGCATCTGGAGGGTCTCGATGCCGGTCATCCCGCCCATGCGGTTGTCGAGCAGGATGACGTCCGGCTGCTCGCGCTTGGCGAGACCGACGCCAGATTCGCCGCTGTCGGCCTCGATGACATTGTGACCGAGTCCTGCCAGGGCACGCCGGAGAGAATACCGCAGGTCCTTGTCGTCATCGATGACGAGCACTTTGCTAGAGCTGGTCGCACTCATTTGACCAAAAGTAGGCAGGAGGTGTGCCATTCGTTGTTGGGCACTATTTTTGCCTAAATGGGCCCAATAGCAAACAAGGCGTGCCTATTTTTAGGCAAAATGGGGGCATATAACCTCGGATTGCGGGGGTCCCCCATTAAGACGATGGTTTTGGGGTATGGCCCGCTTCTTACGTCGGACAATCGTCGGGGCGGCTTTGGCCGTCCTGTCATTCGGCGCCTTGAGCAATCTCTGGATCTGGTCGGCTGCCTGGGGGAGGATGGAGGGTGAAGTGCCTGCGGGATCGGTCATCGTCCTGCTCGGGACCAACGAATTCTTCCCGGACGGTGTCACGCCCACCGCGACCTACCGGCAGAGGATCACCACCGCCTTGGCCGCCGCCGGAACTGGGCGCGCTTCTTTGGTGATCGCTTCGGGCACTGAAGAGCAGGCGGAAGTCATGGCCGCGACCTTGAAACGGGAAGGTTGCCGGACGCCCATCGAGCTCGACCCCTACGGATGGCGGACGCTCGACAGCGTCCTGCGCGCCAAGGCGCAGCATCCCGGCCGGCCGCTGGTGTTCGTCTCGCAGGGATGGCACTGCGCCCGGGCCCTCTGGTGGGCTGACCGGCTCGGCGTGAGCGCCTCGGCCGTTCCGGCCGCCTACGGCGACGGCCTTGACGCCCATCGCTCGGCTGCGCGCGACCTGCTGGCCAAGCCCAAGGCGGTGATGGACTGGGTCGTCGGGCTCGGACCCAGTTCTCCCATGCCCGTCGACGCCGGCAACCGGCGAGCCCCCTGACTCAGGCCCGTTCGTGTCGGCCGTCCGGCCGACGTCGGAGCACGCCGCGTATCTCCAGCAGCGTGAGCATGACCGCGGCTTCGGGCGTGGGGCAGCGCGCCGCTTCCGCGAGCGTGTCCGCGTCGTGAGCCGTCCCGCCGCCGAAATGACGCAACCAGCGCGCGTGCTCGGGCGGGTCCTCCGGCAGCGTGAGCTCCGGTTGCACGCCCCGTTCGCCCAGTTCCTCCAGCACCTGCTCGGCTGACGACACCAGCACCGCTCCGTCGCGGATCAGCGCGTGGCACCCCCGGCTGCTCGGACTGTCGGCCCGTCCCGGCGCCGCGCACACCGTGCGTCCGAGGTCGGCCGCGAAGCGGGCCGTGATCATGCTGCCGCCGTCCACGTCGGTCTCGACCACCACCACCGCGCGCACGAGTCCCGCGACGATGCGGTTGCGTTGCGGGAAGCTCTGGCGGTCCGCGGGACGTCCGAGGGGGAATTCGGAGAGTACGCAGCCCGTCTCCGCCAGCCGTCGGCGCAACGGGGCGGCTTCAGGCGGATAGGTGAGGTCCAGGCCGTGGCCCAGCACGGCGGCCGTGCGCCCGCCCGCCTCGAGCGCGCCCTCATGGGCCGCCGCGTCCACTCCGCGCGCGAGGCCGCTCACCACCCACCAACCGGCCTTCGCCAGGTCCCGTGCGAAGCCGCGGGCGAGCGCCGCCCCGTAGGGCGTGCAGCGCCTAGAGCCGATCACCGCGACCGACCGTGCGTCCGGCAGGACCGCGCCTTCGGCGTAGAGGACCAGCGGCGGATCCCAGAGGCGGGACAGTTCCGCCGGCCAGTCGGCGTCGTCCGGCGAGGCGATGCGGAAGCCCTTCGCCGCCGCCTGCTCCATTTCCCCGCGCCAGTCGAAGTCCCTTGCGGCGATCGAGCGGGCCGCCGCGGCCGAGACCCCCCGCACCTGTCGCAGTCGTCCTGGCTCCGCCGCAAGCGCGCGCGAGAGGTCGGGGCCGAAGGCTTCGAGCAGCCGGCGCACGGTGACCGGGCCCACGCCGGACAGGCCGTTCAGCAGCACGCGGCGGGCGAGCGGGTCGGTCGGGATCGGCGGCATGCCGCCTTCGACTTCAGCGGAGCGCGGACCGCAAGGCGGGGGAAAGCCCAGACAGGAGCTCGGTGGTTCTCACCGCCTCCTCACCTCTGTTCCTGCTCAGTGTTTCCGCCGCGAGCGCGTGCCAGACCACTGCCGCCTCCACGGCCTCGAAATGTCCCAGCCCCAGCGCGCGTCTCCGCGCCAGCAGTGACACGACCATGCCCGCGAGCAGGTCGCCCGAGCCCCCGCGGGCGAGGACCGGACCTCCGAAGGGCACGAACGAGGTGCGCACGCCGTCGGTCACCGCGGTGAGAGGCCCCTTGAGGACGATGACGGCGCCCAGCCGGGCGGCCCAGCGGCGTCCCGTCTGCGCCGACATGCGCGTCCCGGTGAGCCGGAGGAATTCGCCGGCATGGGGCAGGAGCGTGAGCGTGCTCCATGAGCGCAGGGCGCGCACCAGCTCCGGACGCAGCGCGTCGGCGTCGAGCACGAGGTCGCCGCGGTAGGCGGAGAGCGCCCTCCGCAGCGTCGTCAGCGCGGAGGACGTCATGCCCGATCCCGCGAGCACGGCGTCCTTGTCCGCGCAGAGCCGGGCGAGCGCCGGGGCCTCGGCCGCGGCGACGGCGCCTTGCCGCGCGGTGCGGAATGAACGCCACATCGCTTCCGGCGTGCCGGCGGCGGCCGCCGCCCGGACCGATTCCGGGACGGCCGCCGTCACCAGCGCGGCGCCGGACTGGACGGCGGCGCGGACGTTCATGATGGCCGCGCCCGGCATGCCGTCGGAGCCGCCGATGATGCACGCGCGACCGTGGTGACGCTTGTCGGAGCCCGCGGCGCGCGGACGGCCGAGCGGACGCAGCACGCCGGGCAGCGCGGCGTTCTCCTCCGTCTCGGCCAGCGGCAGGCCGATGTCCGCGACGCGGACCCTGCCGGCCGCGCGGGCGCCGCCGGGCGTGAGCAGGGGGCGCTTGAGGCAGCCGATCGAGACCGTCAGGTCGGCCTTGAACGCGGCGGCGGCGCCGCCCGCGTCGCCCAGACCGCTCGGCAGGTCGACCGACACCCTCACCGGCGCCGCGCCTTCCGCCCAACGCAGGACGCGACGGTGCCGTGCGGAAAGCGGCGGCCGGAAGCCCTGACCGAAGAGTCCGTCGATGACCAGGTCGTGTTCCGTCCCGCCGGCCCGCGTCGCCTCCGCCGCGCCGAGCGTGACGACCTTCACTCCGGCTTTCCTTTGCCGCCAGGCCCGGCGCGCCGTCCTTTCGTGCGGTTCGCCGTCCACGAGCAGCCGGACCACGCGGCCGCCGCGCGGCGCCAGCAGCAGCGCCGTCAGGAAGGCGTCTGCCCCGTTGCGGCCCTTGCCGGCGATCACGAGCGTGCTGCGCGGCGCCGAAGGCAGCAGCGCGCGCGCATGGGCGGCCGTCGCGCGCGCGGCCGCGTTCATCAGCCGCCAGGCCAGTCGGCCGTCGTCGCCGAGGTGAACCGCCTCCGCCGCCGCGGCTTCGGCGCAGGAGAGCACGGGCAGCCGGCGGCGCGGGTCCATCTCAGCGGACGAGCACCGCGAAGGCCTCGGCCAGTTCGTCCGTGTGGGTGAGCGAGATCAGCACGCGCGTGGCGCCCTTGCGCGCCAGCAGCGCCTGCGCCGGTCCGTCGAGCCGCGGAGCCGGCGCGCCCGCCTCGTCGGTGAGCACGCTCACGCCCTTGAGCGAGAGTTCGGCGCCGAAGCCCGTGCCGAGGGCCTTGCTCACCGCCTCCTTGGCGGCGAAGCGGGCGGCGAGCGAAGGGTAGGGGTCCGGTTTCGCCAGGCAGAGCGCCTGCTCCTCCTGGGTGAAGACCTTGTCCAGGAACGCGGCGCCATGCCGCCGGTGCGCCTCACGGATCCGCGAGATTTCGGTCAGGTCGACGCCCACGCCCACCACGTTGCCGCCCTCGAGCCTCATCGCCGGCGGAGGAGGGCCTTCATCTCGCCCACCGCCTGACGCGCCCCCGTCAGGAGCGAGCGGGAGACGATCGCGTGGCCGATGTTGAGCTCGTGCAGGTGCGGCAGGGTCATGACGGCGCGGACATTGCCGTAGTTGATGCCGTGGCCGGCGTTGACGACGAGTCCGAGCCCGTGGGCCAGCGCGCAGGCTTGCCGCAGGCGTTCCAGTTCGGCCTCCGCGGCCGGCGTGCCCCACGCTTCCGCGAACGCGCCCGTGTGCAGCTCGATCACCGGGGCGCCGGAGGCGCGGGCGGCCTCGACCTGGGCGGCGTCGGGTCCGATGAAGAGCGACACTTCGACGCCGGCCTCGGCGAGCGCGGCGACCGTGTCGGCGATGCGCGCGGGCTGGCCCGCCACGTCGAGCCCTCCCTCGGTGGTGACTTCCTCGCGTGATTCCGGCACCAGACAGGCCGCGGCCGGCCGCAGGGCCCGGGCGAACGCGACCATCGCGGGCGCGCAGGCCATCTCGAAGTTGAGCCGCACGCCCGCGAGCGCGGCGATCTCCCGCACGTCCTCCTCCTGGATGTGACGACGGTCCTCGCGCAGGTGCACCGTGATGCCGTCCGCGCCGGCGGCGAGCGACTCGCGGGCGAAGGCGGCGGGCGAAGGCTCCGCGTGCGCGGACGCGTGGCGCCCGCGGTAACGCGCCTGACGCAGCGTGGCGGCGTGGTCGACGTTCACGCCGAGAAGGACGTCACTTTGCGGGCGGGCCGTCATCGGAGGCCCGACACCCTGTGCGGGCGCGGCGCCGGGGTCAAAAGCGAATCCTCAAGTCCGGCCTCCGCGGCCGCCGCGCGTGAGCGCGGACTTCAGGGCGGGAGCCGTGGGCGAGCCCTTCAGGGCCGCGAGCGATTCCGGGTCGCCCGCATGGAGGAGCCGCCCGCCGCCCGCGCCCCCTTCCGGGCCGATCTCCACGGCCCAGTCCGCCTCGGCGATCACGTCGGGATGATGCTCGATGACCACGACCGTATGGCCTTGGTCCACCAGCGCGTGCAGCAGCTCGATGAGCCGGCGGCAGTCGGACTGGTGCAGCCCGATGGTCGGCTCCTCGAGCACGTAGAGGCAGGGCTTCACTTCGCCGCGGGCCCGTTCACGGAACGTCGGCAGCCCCAGGGCCAGCTCGCTCACCAGCTTGAGCCGCTGCGCTTCGCCGCCGGAGAGCGTCGGACTGCTCTGGCCGAGCGTGAGGTAGCCGAGGCCCGTGCGGACCATCAGGCCGCACAGGTCCTTGAGCTTCGCGTCAAAGGAGAGGAACTCCGCGGCCTCCTCGAAGGTCATCGCCAGGATGTCGGCCGCCGACTTGCCGTTCCAACGCACGGAGCGCGCGGCCGGACCGAAACGGGCCCCGCCGCACTCTTCGCACGGCACGTAGGTGTCCGGCAGGAAGCTCATCTCCAGCCGCACGCGGCCCGCGCCGGCGCACGCCTCGCAGCGTCCGCCCGCGGTGTTGAAGGAGAAGAAGCCGGGACCGTGTCCGCGGACTCCCGATTCAGGGAGCGCCGCGAGCCGGGCCCGCACCAGGTCCCAGACGCCGACGTAGGTCGCGGGCGTCGAACGCGGCGTCTTGCCGATCGGCTCCTGGTCGACGACCACCACCTGGCGGAAGCCCGCGAGTCCGTCCAGGGCCGTGAACGCCGGCCCGCCCCCCTGGGACACCGTGCGCAAGGCCTCGCGTCCGGTGACGGCTCCTTTGCGTGAGGCGGCCGCGAGGCGCGCCGCGGGCGCGAGGAGGTCGCAGACCAGCGTGCTCTTGCCGGCGCCGGACACGCCGCAGACCACCGTCAGCCGGCCGGTCGGGATGCGCAGGTCGAAACCGCGGAGGTTGCGCAGCGCGGCCCCTTCGAGCCGGATCCATCCCGCCGGCCCGCCCGGGCCCTTCACGGGACGGCGGGCGCCGCGGAGCGGATGCGGGATGGATTCGCGCAGGAAGCGTCCCGTCACCGAGGCCGGGTCGCGTTCGAGCGCCGCGGCGGTGCCGGCGGCGACCACGCGTCCGCCGTGGACGCCGGCTCCCGGACCCATGTCGACGACCCGGTCCGCCGCGCGCATCGTGTCCTCGTCATGTTCGACCACGAGCACCGTGTTGCCACGGTCGCGCAGTCCGCGCAGCGAGGCGATCAGGCGGTCGTTGTCGCGGGGGTGGAGCCCGATGCTGGGCTCGTCGAGGACGTACAGGGCGCCGGAGAGCGTCGAGCCGAGCTGGGAGGCGAGACGGATGCGTTGCGCCTCGCCGCCCGAGAGCGTGTCGGCCCCGCGGTCGAGCGCGAGGTAGCCGAGCCCGACCGACCCCAGGAAGCTGAGGCGGGACTCGATTTCGGGCAGCAGCGCGGCGGCCACGGCCCGGCCGCGCGGGTCGAGGCGGAGTCCGCGCAGGAAGCCCAGGGCTTCGTCCGGCTGCAGCCGCAGCAGGTCGGGCAGCGAGAGCGCGCGACCCTTGGGTCCGTTGAGGAGCACCGAGCGCCCGACCGGCCCGAGCCGCCTGCCCTCGCAGGCGGGGCAGGGCCTTTCGCCGACGCGGTCCGCGATGGCGTCCTCATGGAGCGTCTCGTTCTCGTCGGAGGCGAACTTCTCCACCTCCAGCCCGTGTCCCCGGCACTCGGGACACCAGCCGCGCGGCGAGTTCCAGGAGAGATGCTTCGGGTCCACCTCGGGGTAGGACTCGCCCGTCGCCGGGTCGCAGCGCGAGGTCGAAAGGAAGGCGGCCTGCGCGCCGCGCGCGTCCAGCAGCACCGCGGAGCCGCGGCCCATCGCCAGGGCTTCCCGCACCAGCGCGCGCACGGCCTTCTCGCCGTGCTCCTCCGCGCCGTCGGGCCGCGCCGTGCGCAGCCCCGGGCGGATCTCGCCGATCACCGCGTCGACGTCGTGCTCCGCGTAGCGGTCGAGCCCTTCGAACCCGCGCGTGTCGACGAGCCGCCCGTCGCAGCGCAGGCGCGTCAGCCCCCGGCCCTCGGCCCATTCGGCCAGGGGACGATGGTGGCCCTTGCGCGCGCGCACCAGCGGCGCGGCGACCAGCAGCGACCCCTTGCGCAGCTTCTTCGCGCGGGCGATGGCCGCGCGCGCCACCGCGTCGGCGGTGAGCTCCTCGAGCGGCTCGCCCGTCACGGGCGAGTGCAGCGTGCCGGCCCGGGCGAACAGCACCCGCAGGTACTGCGCGACCTCCGTGACCGTGGCCACCGTCGACTTGGCCGAGCCGCGGGTCACGCGCTGCTCGATGGCGACCGTCGGGGGCAGGCCCGTCAGGGAGTCGATGTCGGGTTTCGGCAGCTGCTCGACGAACTGCCGAGCGTAGGCGGACACGCACTCCAGGAAGCGCCGCTGGCCTTCTGAGAAGAGTATGTCGAAGGCCAGCGAGGATTTCCCCGAGCCGGAGACGCCGGTCATCACCGTCAGCGAGCCGTGCGGCAACTCGAGGTCGACGCCCTTCAGGTTGTGTTCGCGCGCGCCGCGGAGCGTCACCGCGCGCGGCGGCCGGCGCGCGGGGGCGGCCTCGGCGGTGAAGCCTTCTTCACCCCCGGCCAGGAACCTTCCCGTGGGCGTGCCGGCCCGGGCGACCTCCTCGGGCCTGCCTTCGGCGACCAGCCGACCGCCGCCCGGACCGGCTTCGGGACCCAGTTCGAGCAGCCAGTCGCAGGCCCGGAGCACGTCCAGGTGGTGCTCGACCACCAGCAGCGAATGGCCGGCGTCGACCAGCCGGCGCATCAGTCCGATCAGGCGCGCGACGTCCTCGCGGTGGAGTCCGGTGGTGGGTTCGTCGAGCAGCAGCAGCGCGCCGCCGCGTCCCGTCTCCACCTTGGAGAGGTAGCGCACCAGCTTGAGCCGTTGCGCCTCTCCGCCGGAGAGCGTGGTGAGCGGCTGTCCCATCGCGAGGTAGCCGAGCCCCACCTCCTCCAGGCAGGCGAGCTGGGCGGTGGCGGGCGTGCGGTCGCCGAGGAACGCGCGCGCCTCGGACACCGTCATGCGGAGCAGGTCCCCGACGCTGCGTCCCTCGTACCGGAAGGCGAGCACCTCGTCGCGGAAGCGCCGGCCCTGGCAGGACGGGCAGGGCAGGGCGACGTCCGAGACGAACTGCATCTCGACCGTCTCCCAGCCCGCGCCGCCGCAGCGTTCGCACCGACCCTCGCCGGAGTTGAAGGAGAAGTGCGACGGCGTGAGCCCGGCCGCGGCCGCCTCCGGCGAACCTCCGAGGAGATTGCGCACCGCGTCCCAGGCGCCCACGTAGAGGGCGGGGTTGGAGCGCGGCGTGCGCACCGCCGGCGACTGGTCGACGAGCGCGACCTCCGAGGGCTCGCGGTCGAACTTGACCCAGCGGCGTCCTCCGCGCTCGTCGCCCGATTCCGGATCCCGCCCGCCGATCACCTGGTGAAGCAGCGTGGACTTGCCGGAGCCGGAGACTCCGCAGAGTCCGACCAGGCGTCCGAGCGGAACCGAGGCGGTGAAGCCCCGCAGATTGTTCGCCTCGGCTCCCTCCACGCGCAGCCGCGGCGTCGAGTCGTCGACCGTGCGTGCCGCGCGTTCCTCCGCCCGGCGTCGCCCGGAAAGCCAGGCCCCCGTCACGGAGGCGGCGGACTTGACCACGCCCGAGGGCGGGCCCTCGTAGACCAGCCGGCCGCCTTCGGCGCCGGGTCGCGGGCCGATCTCCACCAGCCAGTCCGCCGCGCGCATCACTGACTCGTCGTGCTCCACCACCACGACCGTGTTCCCCTGCGCCACCAGTCCGCGGAGGATGTCCGTCATGCGCGCGAGGTCGCGCGCGTGCATCCCCACGCTGGGCTCATCGAGCACGAAGACCGTGTCCGCGAGGCTGGCGCCGAGGCATGACGTGAGGTTCACCCGCTGCACTTCGCCGCCCGAGAGCGTCCGTGAGAGCCGGTCGAGGGTGAGGTAGCCCAGTCCGACGGCCTCGAGGTAGCCGAGACGGGTGAGGATTGCGACCAGGGCGTGCACCGCGGGATGCGCCGAGTCGTCGACGCGTTCGGGCGCGAGGAGGGCGCGGAGTTCCGTGACCGGGAGCGCGTAGAGTTCGGGCAGCGTGCGTCCCCGCCAGCGCCACCACAGCGAGTCCTCGCGGAAGCGGCGTCCACGGCAAGAGGGGCATTCCTCATAGGCCCGCCAGCGCGAGAGGAACACCCGGACGTGCATCTTGTAAGTGGTGCCTTCGAGCCAGCGGAAGAAGCCCCGGATGCCGTACCATTTGGACTCCCACTGCCCCGGGGCGTAGCCGGGCTCGCCGTCCTCGATGAACTTGCGGTGCGCCTTGGAGAGCCGGCGCCAGGGCACGTCCATCGGAATCCCCGCCTTGCGGCAGGCGCGCGCGAGGTCCTTCTGGCTCTCTCCGTAGACCGTGCCCTGGAAGGGCGCGACGGCGCCTTCGGCCAGGGTCAGTTCGGCGTTCGGGACGATCTTGGCCCAGTCCAGTCCGATGACCCTGCCGAACCCCCGGCAGGCGGGGCAGGCTCCGACCGGCGAGTTGAAGGAGAAGAGCGCCGGCGTCGCCGGACGGAAACGCCGGCCGTCGACCGGTGACTCGAGCGCGTCGCTGTAGCGGGCCAGTTCGTTCCCCGCATCGTCCAGCAGCCGCATGCGGCCGCCGCCGAGCCGGAAGGCGGCCAGCGCCGCCTCATGGAAGCGGGCGGACTGGTCGGCGGTCGCCTCGACCCGGTCCTGCGCGACCACCATCTCTTCCCCGTCGGCCCGGTCTTCGCCGAGCCGGATGCGCCGGCCGCCGCAGAAGGCCCGCGTGAAGCCGGCCTTGACGAACTCATCGGTGACCGCGCCCCATTCCAGTCCTTCGGGCCGGGTGACCGCGAAGCCCAGCGTGAGGGCCCGTCCGCCGAAGCGGCCCAGCGCGTCCTTCCAGGCCGCATCCGGCCCCTGCGGGGTGATGGCGAGTCCGGAAGCCGGATCGATCAGTCCGGCCCGGTGGGCGAACCACACCTTGAACCAGTCGCACAGCTCCGTCATCGTCCCGACCGTCGAACGGGACGTGCGCACCGAGTTGCCTTGGCGGATCGCGACGGAAGGGCGGACGTTCTCGGCCGCATCGAGGTCGGGAGCCGGCAGCAGTTCCAGGAACTGGCGCACGTAGGGGCTGAACGTCTCCACGTAGCGCCGCTGTCCTTCCGCGTGCAGCGTATCGAAGACCAATGACGACTTCCCGGCGCCGCTGAGTCCCGTGACGACCGTCAGCCGGCCGACCGGAATGTCGATGTCGAAGCCCTTGAGGTTGTTCTGCCTGACCCCCCTGAGTCGGATGGCCTCTGGTCGCTCGGCTGGCATCGGACCCTCCAACGGACTCGCTTCGGCCCGATTGGCAAATCACTTCACCTCAGCCGGCATCGCACCACTCCGTGAGGCGTGACGACCGCCCGCACCCGCACGTCGTGGTCTTCGGACGGAACCAGGCCGGTCAGCTGGAAGACGTGGGCGTGGCCGAGCAGGAAAGTCTTCCTCGGCAGGCCGCGGAGCAGCCGGTCGTAGAAGCCGGCGCCCCGCCCCAGCCTTCTCCCCTTGCGGTCGAAGGCCAGCCCCGGGACCAGGATGAAGTCCGCCTCCGCCGCTTCGGCCGGCGGCGCGGCGTCGTCCGGTTCCCTGATGCCGAGTCCCGATGTCCGCAGGCCGTCGAGCGAGCTCACCCGGCGCACCGACGCCGAGCGGTCCGGGGCCATCCTCGGCAGCAGCAGCGTCCGTCCTTGGGCGAGCGCGAGACGCAGCAGACCGTCGGTGACGGGTTCCGATCCGAAGGACGCGTAGAGGCAGACCGTGCGGGACTGCTTCCATTCCGGAAGCCCGGCGACCAGTCCGGCGGCGGCTTCGCCGGCCGCCTCCAGTTCCTTGCGGGTGAGGACTGAGGCGCGGGCGGCCATCTCCTCGCGCATCCTTTCCTTGTCCCGGCGCGTCTCCATGGATTCAGAACAGCCGGCAGAGCGTCAGCGTGAGCAGCACCGCGGGCAGGTACAGGATGGAGGCGATGAAGTAAGGCTTGGCGGCCTCCTCCCGGCGGTCATCGCGCATGAAGTCCGCCGTCAGCTTCAGGAACCACAGCCCGGCCGCAGTGGACACCCACCAGTAGGGGCTGCTCCAGAAGGGGGAGAACTCCGTCCCGATGAGGCCGGCGGTGGCGAGCATCGGCACCGTGAAGACGCCCGCCCAGCGGGCGGCGGACCGTCCCGCGGGGTCTTCGACCGTGGCCATCCGGAAGCCGCCGCGCGCGTAGTCCTCCCGCCAGAGCATGGCGAGCGCCATGAAGTGCGGCACCTGCCAGAAGAACAGCAGCGCGAACAGCATCCACCCCATCGCGTCGATCCGGCCTCCGAGCTTGGCGGCCGTACCGATGAGAGGCGGAAGGGCGCCCGGCAGCGAGCCGACCAGCGTGCACCAGGAAGTGCGTGACTTCAGCGGCGTGTAGAGCAGCAGGTAGGAGAAGGCCGTGGCGGCCGTCAGCATCCCCGCGAGGGCGTCGGCTCCGAACCAGACCAGTGCGATGCCGGCGGCCAGCAGCGTCAGTCCGAAGGCCAGGGCGGCGACGGGCGGCACCGTGCCGGCGGGAATCGGCCGGCCGCGCGTGCGTTCCATGCGGGCGTCCGCGCCGCGGTCCATCCACATGTTCAGCGCTCCGCAGGCGCCGGCCGCGAGGGCGGTGCCCAGCGCGAGCGAGACCAGCGTGCGGGCGTCCGCCGGGGCCTCGGGGGCGCTGCAGAAATAGCCGGCCAGCGCGGTCAGGGCGGAAAGCGCCGACAGCCGGGGCTTGGTCAGCTCCCAGTAGGCGGCGGGCGTGCTACCGGCGCGTTCGCTCATCTTCCCTGTGCTGGAGTCTTTGGCGCCGCTCTCCAAGGCAAAACGCCTCAGGCGTCGCGCAGCCTGCCTTCGCGCCGGTGAGCGAGCAGCGCGGAGGCGGCGAGCGTGGAGAGCAGGGCGGCGGCGGTCACCACGTGGACCGTGCGCACATGCGGATTGTTGGGGAGCCTCAGTCCGAGCACTCCGAGCGTGATCTGGAGCGTCAGCAGGGCGGCGACCGCCGCGGCGAGCCCCTTGCGGCCCTCCTTGGCCAGCAGCCAGGCAAGGCGGAGCGTCAGCGCGCCGGCGAGGAGGGCGCCCGACCGGTGGAGCAGGTTGAACCACCATGCGGAACCCTCGCCGGCCGCGGGGATGAATAGTCCCGTCACCGTCGGCTCGACCACCCACATCGTGCTGCGGTTCTGCCGCATCAGCGCTCCGGCGACGATGACCGCCAGCGTCGCCGCGAAGGCGAGACGGGAGGCGGAGCGGAGGCCCGGCGAGGCCGATTCCGCGGAGCGCCAGAGGGCGAGATGCGAGGTGGCGAGCCCTGCGAGCAGGGCGATGGTGAGCTGTGCGTTCACCCCGTGCGCGACCGCGAAGGCGACGGCCTTGAAGTTGCCTTCGCCGCCGACGTTGAGCTGGTCGAGCAGGACGCGCAGGCCTCCGAGCAGTCCCTGCGCCACCACGAGACCCAGCACGACGAAGGCAGCGAGCCGGACCGTGCGCCGCGTCTCGCGGACGGCGTGCGCCCAGGCGATGGCGACGCAGAGCAGGCCCAGTCCCGCGGCGGCCAGCCGGTGCGAGTGCTCGGCGAACTTGTCGAGCTCCGTGAGCCAGCCGGGAGGATTGACCGAGCCATTGGAGAGCGGCCAGTCGAGGAAGGCCATGCCCGCGTGGATGCTCGTCGTGAAGCCTCCCGCCTGCAGTACTAAGGCGGCCCAGGCGAGGGCGCCGAAGCAGAGCCAGCGCAGCAGCGCGTCGCCCTTGGGCTCGGCCTGATTCACGGCTTCACCTCCTCCGTGGCCCGGCCGAAGGCGCGGATCCTCCCGACCAGGTTGGAGAGCCCGTTGCGCCGGTTCGGGGAGAGGTGCTGGGTGATGCCGGCCTTGGAGAGGAAGTCCGCGTCAGTGGCGGCGACTTCGGCCGGCGTCGCGCCGTCGTAGAGTTCGCACACCAGCGAGGCCACGCCCTTGGTGATGAGGGAGTCCGCGTCGCATCGGAAGCGGCAGACGCCGCCTTCGAGCGACGGCACCAGCCAGAGGTTGGACGTGCACCCTTCGATGAGGAACTGGTCCAGCCGGAGGTCGGCCGGGAGCCCGGGCGCACCCTTCGCGCGGTCGATCACGTACTGGAAGCGCTCGTGATGGTCGGCGAAGGGCTCGAGTTCGGCGAGCAGCGCGGCGCGTCGCGAGGCGAGGTCCATCGTTCAGCGTCCGGCGAGCGCTTCCTGGTCCAGGTTGGGCCGCGTGAGCGGCCCGATCTCCTTCTCGAGCCGACGGCGGCGTTCGTCGGGAAGCTTCGCCTCCGTCCGGATCCATCCGAGCACTTCCTGCCAGACCAAGGGGGAGGGCCGGCGCATCTTCAGCAGCTCATCGACGTCGTCGGCGAGCGGGCGGCGGTCGCCGTAGCCTTCGGTCAGTCCGGCGAGGATGCGGGCGCCGATGAGGTCGGCCCGCAGCTGGGAGTAGCGGGGGTGGGCGCGCACGCCGGCCTCCAGCACCCGCACCGCCGCCTCGGCGGCGCGCACCGTGCGCAGATGGCGGCCCACCGAGCGGTAGGCTTCGGGACCGAGATTGGGGGCCTTGAGGAATTCCTGCAGGTAGCGGTCGCCGACGTCGCGGTCGCGCTTGGCGGAGAGGTCGTCCTTCTTCGGACGGCCGTGGTGCGCGATGCCCAGCAGCGCCTGCACCAGCGGCTCGTTGGTCTTGAAGAACGCGCGGTCGGCCGCGGTGACCTGGCGGTGCTGGGTGATCACCTCGTCGTAGCCCTTGGCGTTGATGAGCGCCTCGAGGTGGAGCGCGGCGAACGTCGCCTTTTCGAAGCCCCTGGCGGCGGACTGGTTGGCGACCGTCAAGGTCAGTCCGTCGTAGCCGCGTTCCGCGGCGAAGTTGGCGAGCGCGATCATGGCGGGCGCGCTGTCGGCGAATTTCTCCAGCACCATGCGCAGCTCCTTCTCATATTCCTCACGCAGCCCGATCCGGTCGAGCGCGTGGAGGCGCTGGAGCCTGGGGAAGGGCGCCTTGGGTTCGGCGGAGATCCGTTCGTCGGCGATCGTGAGGGCCACCTTGGGCTGTCCGAGCAGCAGGTGGAACCGTCCGAGCTGGGCGAGGATCGCGTCCTTGGCGGCACCCTTGAAGTCGCTGGTGCGTCCTTCCAGGAGCGTGACCGCCTCGCGCGTGCGGCCGCCGTCGAAGAGTGACCGGGCCTTGAGCAGAAGGCCGCCGGCCTGCCGGTCCAGCGAGGCGCCGTCGATGGTGGCGACCGCTTCCGGATATTGGCCTGTCCAATAGAGGGAGGTGGCCACCCCTGTGGCGGCCGCTTCCCGCACCGGTGGCGTGAGCGTCTTGCCGGACTGCAGCAGCTTGAGGCCTTGGCTGATCACTTCCGCATCCCGCTCGCGCAGTTGAAGGAACTGGAAGTACCGTTCGATATAGTCCTTGGCCAGCGGGTCATCGATGGAAAGAAATTCCAGCCCGTGCTGGAGCGTCTGTATGGCGTCATCAGTACGCCCAAGATTAGAATGTAAGATATTGGAGTAGAATAACTTAGCCTTAGCATTCGAAGGCTGGCATCGCACGGCGATCTGGGCCAGATTGAGGACATCGGCCAGCCCCATGTTCCTGGCCTGTCCTTCCATGGCCTGCTTGAGGAAGTGATGGGAGACCAGGCCGAGGTGTTCCGCCTTGATAGACTCACAATTCTTGGGGTTTTCCTCGATTTTCGTCAGTGCCATCCGGGTCATTTGCTGCAGCCCGGCGTCCAAGATCAGGTCCGTGAAAAGGTAGGTACGGCGCGCATAGCTGACGATTTCAGCGTTACCTTTGCCGACCGGGAGTCCGGCGAGCAGGATGACCTCGGCGTCGGATTCCTCCGCCCCAGGGGTTTTATCGGACTTTTCTGCGGCTTTTGGGCTGGCGGAGCCCTTCTCGGGGGCTTGCGCCACAGCCGGGCTGACTTGTCCTAGCAGAGCCAGAACCAGACCTAGACAGGACCATTTCAGCATGGGGCGCACATCTTGTGAGCCTGACCAGCATTGTCCCGCTAAAAATGGAGGGGTCGGTCGGTGGCGGCACCCCGAGTAAAGAAACCTTAAAAACCCCAAGATTCCTCTTGCATGAGGGACTCTCGTTTGTATGCCCAAACGCTCTTTTCCCTATTTAACCGAGGCCCATGCCCACCATCAACCAGCTCGTGCGCAACCCGCGCATCAAGCCGAAGACCAAGTCGAAGTCTCCGGCCCTCAACAATTCTCCGTTCCGCCGCGGGGTCTGCGTGCAGGTGATGATCCGCACTCCCAAGAAGCCCAACTCCGCCCAGCGCAAGGTCGCCAAGGTGCGCCTGACCAACGGCCAGGAGGTCATTTCCTACATCCCTGACGAAGGCCACAAGCTCCAGGAGCACTCCGTGGTCCTCGTCCGTGGCGGCCGCGTGAAGGACCTTCCCGGCGTCCGTTACCACATCGTCCGCGGGCCCCTCGACTGCTCCGGCGTCGAGAAGCGCCGCCGCTCCCGCTCCAAGTACGGCGTGAAGCGTCCGAAGGAGAAGAAGGCCTGAACCCCCGTCCCCAGAATCTGAACAGCCATGTCCCGTCGCCGCAAAGCAGCCAAGCGCGTCCATCTCCCTGACGCCCGTTACGGCAGCCCCCTCGTCAGCCAGCTCATCAACATCGTGATGAAGTCCGGCAAGAAGTCCGTCGCCCAGGCCATCGTCTACGGCGCGATCGAGAAGGTCAGCGAGAAGCTCATGAAGGGCAACCCCGTGGAGCTCCTCCTCGGCGCCCTAGAGAACTGCCGTCCCAAGCTTGAAGTGAAGAGCCGCCGCGTGGGCGGAGCCACCTACCAGGTGCCCGTCGAGGTCAGCCATGAGCGCCAGAACAGCATCGCGCTGCGCTGGGTCGTGGCCGCCGCCGCCGGCCGCAAGGGCGCGCCCATGGCCGAGGCCCTCGCCGCCGAGGTCGTCGACGCCTACAACAACACCGGCAATGTCGTGAAGAAGCGCGAGGAGACCCACAAGATGGCGCAGGCCAACCGCGCCTTCGCCCACCTCCGCTGGTAATCGGAGTCCGTCCAGGCAAGCCACGAGGTCCAGACCATGTCCGCCCCCCTTTCCAAGCTCAACTCGGCGAACCGCAAGTTCCCCCTCGAGCACACGCGCAACATCGGCATCGCCGCCCACATCGACGCGGGCAAGACGACCACGACCGAGCGCATCCTGTTCTACACGGGCGTCGTCCACAAGATGGGCGAAGTGCATGACGGCACCGCCACCACCGACTGGATGGAGCAGGAGCGCGAGCGCGGCATCACGATCACCGCCGCCGCCATCTCCGCCGGCTGGAAGACCAAGGAAGGCCATTACGCGGGCATCGACCACCGCATCAACATCATCGACACCCCGGGCCACGTGGACTTCACGGCCGAGGTGGAGCGCTCCCTGCGCGTGCTGGACGGCGCCGTCGCCGTCTTCTGCGCCGTCGCCGGCGTGCAGCCCCAGTCCGAGACGGTCTGGCGCCAGATGAACAAGTACAGCGTGCCGCGCGTCGCGTTCGTCAACAAGATGGACCGCACCGGCGCCGACTTCTTCGGAGCCGTCGACGACATCCGCCAGAAGCTCAAGGGCAACGCCCACCCCCTTTACATCCCCATCGGTCAGGGCGAGGCCTTCAAGGGCCTCATCGACCTCGTCAAGAACGTCGCGTACCTCTACGACGAGTCCGACCCCAAGGGCATGAAGTTCAACCAGGTCGACATCCCCGCCGACCAGAAGGACGAAGCCAAGAAGTGGCGCGACGGCCTGATTGAGGCCCTCGCCGACTTCGACGACGCGCTCGCCGCCAAGTATCTCGACGGCCAGGAGGTCTCGGTCGACGAGATCCGCACCGGTGTCCGCAAGGCCACCCTGTCCATGAACTTCGTCGGCGTGATCCCCGGATCCGCCTTCAAGAACAAGGGCGTGCAGATGCTCCTCGACTGCGTGGTCGACTACCTGCCTTCGCCCGTCGACGAGACCTCGGCCATCCGCGCCTTCAAGGACGACGGCGCCACCGAGATCAAGATCGCCGCGGACGACGCCTCCAAGGTCACCGGCCTCTGCTTCAAGCTCTGGTCCGACCCCTTCGTCGGCCAGCTCGTGTTCTTCCGCGTCTACCGCGGCCAGCTCAAGAAGGGCGACTCCCTCTACAACCCCCGCACCCGCCGCAACGAGCGCATCTCCCGCCTCCTGCTGCTCCGCGCGATGGACCGTGAGGAGATCGACGTGGCCTACTCCGGCGACATCTGCGCCGTCGTCGGCCCCAAGGACGTCGTGACCGGCGACACCCTCACCCTGGAGGACGACCTCGTCCTCGAGCCCCCGACCTTCGCCGACCCGGTGATCTCCATGTCCATCGAGCCCAACTCGAAGGCCGACCAGGAGCGCCTCGGCATCGGTCTCCAGCGCCTCGCGCAGGAGGACCCGACCTTCCGCCTCTCCACCAACCCCGAGACCGGCCAGACCATCATCTCCGGCATGGGCGAGCTGCACCTCGAGATCATCGTCGACCGCCTCAAGCGCGAGTTCAAGGTCGAGGCGAAGTCCGGCAAGCCCCAGATTTCCTATCGTGAGACCATCACCATGGCCTCCGAGGGCGTGGGCAAGTTCATCCGTCAGTCCGGCGGCCGCGGCCAGTACGGGCATGCGGAGATCAAGCTCGAGCCCAACACCGGCAAGGGGCAGGAAGTCGTCAACGAGATCGTCGGCGGCGTCATCCCCAAGGAATACATCAAGCCGACCACCGAAGGCATCCTCGAGGCCGCCAACAACGGCGTCGTCGCCGGCTACCCGGTGATCGACTTCACCGCCCGCATCGTCTTCGGCTCCTTCCACGAGGTCGACTCGAACGAAATGGCCTTCAAGATGGCGGGCATCTTCGCCTTCAAGGAGGCCATGAAGGAGGCCAAGCCCATCCTGCTCGAGCCCATCATGAAGGTCGAGGTCGTTACCCCCGAGGAATACCAGGGCGACATCATGGGCGACCTCAACCGCCGTCGCGGCCAGATCCAGGGCATGGAGACCAAGAACGGCGCGTGCAACATCAACGCCCTCGTCCCTCTCGCCGAGATGTTCGGTTACGCCACCGACGTCCGTTCCCTCTCCAAGGGCCGCGCCTCCTACACCATGGAGCCCAGCAACTTCGCGCAGGTCCCCGCCAACATCCTCAAGCAGGTCGTGGAGACCTCCTCCCGCGCCCCCGCCCGCACCTAACCCGCCTTCCCGATGGCCCGCATCCCCAAAATCCGCATCAAGCTCAAGGGCTTCGACTATCGCATGATCGATCAGTCGGCCAATGAGATCGTCGACACCGCCAAGCGCACCGGCGCCCAGGTCTCCGGACCCGTGCCGCTGCCGGTCGTGATCCAGCGCCTCACCGTCAACCGCTCGCCCCACGTCGACAAGAAGTCGATGGACCAGTTCGAGATCCGCACCCACAAGCGCCTCATCGAGATCCGTGAGCCCAATGCGCAGACCGTCGACGAGCTCAAGAAGCTGAACATGCCTTCCGGCGTCGACATCAGCATCACCGTCTAACCCTCCACCCCCCTCCCAACTCCAACCCAACGCAGGCCTCGCGCCCGGCACAGGACCAAGTTTCCGCAAGGAATACCAAAGCCTAAAGCAGGTCAGCGATGACCAAACGGCCCTCACCGGCCACCTGCCTCTTAGAAAATGAAGCACCAGCTACTCGGAAAGAAAATCGGCATGACCCAGGTCTACGACGGGGACAACGTCCTCGTGCCCGTGACCGTCATCCAGGCGGGCCCCTGCCCCGTGACCCAGGTCAAGACGCAGGAGAAGGACGGCTACCACGCCGTCCAGATCGCCTTCGGCCCGCAGAAGGAGAGCCGCCTCTCCGACGGCGAGATGGGCCACCTCCGCAAGGCCGGAGTCGCCGCCCACAGCCACCTCCACGAGATCCGCCAGCCCGCCGCCGTCGAGGCGAAGGTCGGCGACGTCATCACCGTCGAGAAGTTCTCCCCCGGCCAGCTCGTGGACGTCATCGGCACCGTCAAGGGCCGCGGCTTCCAGGGCGTCATGAAGCGCCACAACATGGCCGGCCAGCCCGACTCCCACGGTCACATGATGCACCGCCGATCGGGCTCGATCGGCATGCGTCAGACCCCGGGCCACGTCTTCAAGGGCAAGCGCATGCCCGGTCACATGGGCGACGTGCGCCGCACCGCCCAGAACCTCCGCGTCGTGCAGGTCCTCGCCGAGAAGAACCTGCTCCTCGTCAAGGGCAGCTTCCCCGGCGCCAACGGCGAGGTCGTCGTCGTCCGTCCCGCCAAGAAGGCCAAGTGAACCGCCCAGACCCTTACAGACAAATGAAGCTCAAAGTCTACAAGCCCGACGGCTCCGCCTTCACTGAGAAGGAGTTCGACATCCCCTCCTTCGAAGGAAGCAAGGGCGTCGCCCTCCTGAAGCAGGTCGTCGTCTCCTACCAGGCCAACAAGCGCCAGGGCACCTCCAAGACCAAGGACTACGGCGAAGTCGCCGGCTCCGGTAAGAAGATCCTTCCCCAGAAGGGTTCCGGCGGCTCCCGTCACGGCGACAAGCGCGCTCCCCAGCTTTACAAGGGCGGCGTCGTGTTCGGCCCTCGCCCGCGCGACTGGTCCAAGACCGTCACCGCCAAGGCCCGTCGCATCGCCCTCGCCCGCGCCCTCTTCGAACTCGCCAAGGACGGCGGACTCTCGGTCATCGAGAAGTTCGAGGTCGCCCAGCCCAAGACCCGCCTCTTCGCCAAGGTCCTGAGCAACGTCAGCCCCGAAGGCCGCCGCCTCCTCGTCGTCGACAGCGCCTGGTCCGAGCCCGTGCTCCGCGCCAGCCGCAACGTCGGCCGCGCCGTCTTCTCCAACTCCTCCAACCTCAACGCCCTCGACCTCGTGCGCACGCCCCGCGTGCTGATCTCCGAGTCCGGACTCCAGAAGGTCCTCGAGCGCGCCAAGAACTGAGACGCACCCCCATGAAGCCCGCTTCCGAAATCATCAGCCGTCCGGTGCTCACCGAGAAGGCCTCCGGCCTCGCCGAGGCCAACAAGTACGTCTTCGAGGTGCTCCCCGGCGCCGACCGTCGCCAGATCAAGGCCGCCGTCGAGGCCGCCTTCAAGGTGACCGTCGAGAAGGTCAACGTCCTCGTCCGCAAGGGCAAGGTCCGCCGCAGCCGCCTGGGCGGAGGCGCCATCTACACCGAGACGCCCTCCCGTCGCGCCATCGTCACCCTCAAGAAGGGCGACGTCATCTCCCTCGCCTGATCCAGCCGGACCACACTCCCATGCCTCTCATCACCCATCGTCCCGTCACTCCCGGCCAGCGCTTCCTGGTCCGCGTGAAGACCGAGGGCCTCCACGAAGGCCGCCCTGAGCGTTCCCTCACGGAGAGCAACCATCGCGCCCGCGGCCGCAACTGCTACGGACGCATCACCTCCCGTCGCCGCGGCGGAGGCCACAAGAAGCTGTACCGTCGCGTCGACTTCCGCCGCGACCGCATCGACGAGGTCGCGACCGTGACCCGCCTCGAGTACGATCCCAACCGGACCTCGCACCTCGCCCTCATCGAGTACGCCGACAAGTCCATCGCCTACATCCTCGCTCCCGACGGCCTCAAGGTCGGCGACAAGGTCGTCAGCACCAACACCGCCCAGGAGCAGCTCACCCCGGGACTCTCCCTCCCCCTGCGCCTCATCCCGCCCGCGACCTTCATCCACTGCATCGAGATGGAGCCCGGCAAGGGCGGCCAGCTCGCCCGCAGCGCCGGCGGCTTCGCCCAGCTCCTGGGCATCGAGGCCGACCGCGCCATCCTCCGCATGCCTTCCGGCGAGCAGCGTTACCTCAACGCCGACTGCCGCGCCACCGTCGGAGTCGTCGGCAACGTCGACCACCACAACGCCAGCCTCGGCAAGGCCGGTCGCAACCGCTGGAAGGGCCTCCGTCCCCGCCAGCGCGGCATGACCATGAACCCCGTCGACCACCCCAACGGCGGCGGCGGCGGCAAGAAGAAGGGCGGCGGCGGACGCCAGCAGCTCAAGTCCCCGTGGGGCCAGCTCGCGAAGGGCTTCCCGACGCGCATCAAGGCCAAGCCCTCCAACAACCAGATCATCGTCCGCCGCAACGGCCGGAAGGTGAAGCAGGTCTAACCCTTCCAGCCTCCCAGCAACATGGCACGCTCCCGCAAGAAAGGATTCTTCGTCGACGCCCACCTGCTCGACAAGGTCCAGGCCGCCCAGAAGGCGAACAGCCGCAAGCCGATCAAGACCTGGTCCCGCCGCTCCACCGTGACCCCTGACTTCATCGGGGTGAACCTCGAGGTGCACAACGGCAAGGCCTTCGTCCCCGTCTACGTCACCGAGAACATGGTCGGTCACAAGCTGGGCGAGTTCTCGCCCACCCGGACCTTCCGCCAGCACACCCAGCCCTCCCGCAAGGAGGCCCAGTGATCCCCGTGCGCTCCGTCCTCGCCACCGCCTGCCTCCTCGCCGCCGCCTCCGCGTCCGGCGCGGAGACGCGCGTCCTGGCGCCGGCGGAGTCCGACGGCCGCGCCCTCGTCACCGCCGTCCTCGGCGGCCGTTCCACCGACCTGCTCGTCCTCGACGGCGGCTATGAGCGCGGGCTCCGCCCCGGCGCCGTCTGCACCGTGTCCCGTGCGGGCTCTCCGTTGGGGTCGGTCATCGTCGCCGAATCGGCCCGTTCCCGTTCGGTCGCCCTCGTCCTTGAGCTCGCCGCCGGCGCTTCCGTCGCCGCGGGAGACTCCGTTTCCGTCCGCGCCAATCCGCGCCTCTGAGCAACCCTCACCCCCCTTTCACACCAGTCATGGAAGTCCACGCCACCACCCGTTTCGCCCGCATGTCGCCCCAGAAGGTGCGCGAAGTCGCGCGCCAGATCCAGGGCCTGCCCGCCGAGGAGGCCGTGCAGCTCCTGCGCTTCATCCCGCGCAAGTCCGCCCGCATCCTGGGCAAGACCCTCGCGAGCGCCATCGCCAACGCCGAGAACAACCACAACCTCTCGAGCAGCGAGCTCGTGGTCGTCTCCGCCACCGTCAACCAGGGGCCCGTCATCAAGCGTTCGATGCCGGCCGCCCGCGGTTCGGCGCACCCCATCCACAAGTCCCTGAGCCACGTGCGCGTGGCCCTCGGATCCGCCACCAAGTGACCCTCCGCCACCTTTCCACATGGGCCAGAAAGTAAATCCGACCGGCTTCCGACTCGCCGTCCGCCGCAACTGGGAGTCCCGCTGGTTCGCCACCAAGCGCGACTTCCCCGCCAACATCCTCGAGGACTACCGCATCCGCGAGTTCCTCAAGGAGAAGCTCCGCCAGGCGGCGGTGCCCCGCATCTTCATCGAGCGCGCCGGACAGAAGGTCCGCGTCCGCATCTGGACCGCCCGTCCCGGCGTGGTCATCGGCCGCAAGGGCGACGAGCTCAAGAAGCTCCGTGAGGAGATCCAGAAGGTCGCCGGCAAGGCCCGCGTCGACGACGTCATCCTCGAGGTCAACGAGGTCAAGCGCCCCGACCTGGTCGCCCAGCTCGTGGCCGAGAACGTGGCCCTCCAGCTCGAGCGCCGCATCTCCTTCCGCCGCGCCATGAAGAAGGCCGTGCAGACCACCATGACCAACGGTGCCGACGGCATCCGTCTGCGCCTCGGCGGCCGCCTCGGCGGCGCCGAAATCGCCCGCGTCGAGTCCGCCCGCGTCGGCCGCGTCCCGCTGCACACCCTCCGCGAGAACATCGACTACGGTTTCGCCGAGGCCCGCACCGTCTACGGCAAGCTCGGCATCAAGTGCTGGATCTGCACCAAGGACTCCGAGTTCTGAACCACGCCGTCCGCCAACCCTGACCCGAGACCCTCACCATGGCCAACCTCCAGCCCAGCCGCACCAAGTGGCGCAAGCACCGCAAGGGCAAGATCCGCGGCAACGCCACGGCCTGCAACACCCTCGCTTTCGGCGATTTCGGCATCCAGTCCCTGGACCGCGCCCGCATCCCCGCCAACCAGATCGAGGCCGCGCGCATCGCGATCTCCCGTTCCCTCAAGCGCAAGGGCAAGATGTGGATGCGCATCTTCCCCCACACCCCGGTGACCAAGAAGCCGGCCGAAGTCCGCATGGGTTCCGGCAAGGGAAGCGTCGAGTTCTACGTCTCCGTCATCAAGCCCGGCACCATGCTCTTCGAGGTGGCCGGCGTCCCCCTCAGCGTCGCCCGCGAGGCCATGCGCCTGGCCGACACCAAGCTCCAGGTGCGCTGCCGCTTCGTGGCCCGCGAGGAGCTCGAAAAGTATTGATGAACGCCGCGCCCGCCGCCCATAACTGACCCCTTTTCCCGATGTCCAACTACCGGAAAGACAAGCCCTCCGCCGCCTCGGCCCTCCGCCCCCTGGCGGCCGCCGAACTCCAGAAGCGCGTGCGCGAGGCCCGCGAGGAGCTCCTCAGCCTCCGCCTCAAGAAGGCCACCGGCGCGGTCGAGAACCCCGCCCGTTTCCGCGCCCTCCGCCGCGAGGTCGCCCGCTGCCTGACCGTCCTCGGCCAGGCCAACAAGAAGTGAACCCCACCCGTTTCCCGATGTCCGAGACCCGCTCCAACCGCAAGACCCTCCAGGGGGTCGTCGCCTCACGCTCCGGCGACAAGACCGTCAAGGTCGCCTACCAGTACACCGTGCCGCACCCCGTGTACGGCAAGGAGGTCAAGCGCCGCACCGTGCTGCACGCCCACGACGAGAAGAACGAGTGCAAGGCCGGCGACCGCGTCGAGATCATGGAGACGCGTCCGCTCTCCAAGCTGAAGCGCTGGCGCGTCATCCGCGTCGTCGAGGCCGCCAAGATCGCCGCCCAGTCGGTCGACGAATGATCACGCCCTGAGGAGAACACCGTCATGATCCAGATGCTTTCACGGCTCGAAGTGGCCGACAACACCGGGGCCCGCAAGGTGCGGATGATCCGCCGCCTCGGACAGATGACCGACACCGCCGGCATCGGCGACGTCATCATCTGCTCCGTCAAGGACTCCACCCCTGACGCCCAGGTCAAGAAGGGCTCCGTCTGCCGCGCGGTCATCGTGCGCACCGTGGCCCCGATCCGCCGCAGCGACGGCAGCTACCTCCGCTTCGACACCAACGCCGTCGTCATCCTCGACGACAACGGCAACCCCAAGGGCACCCGCATCTTCGGGCCCGTCGCGCGCGAGCTGCGCGGCAAGAACTTCATGAAGATCATCTCCCTCGCTCCCGAGGTCCTCTGAACATGGCCAAGACCGACATCAAGAAGGGCGACGAGATCGTCGTCATCGCCGGCGCCTCCAAGGGCCGCCGTGGCAAGGTATCCAGCTACGACCGCGGCGCCGAGCGCGTCGTCGTCGAGGGCCTGAACCTCGTCAAGCGCCACCTCCGCCGCACCCAGGACGGGCAGGGCGGCATCACCGAGCGCGAGGCCCCCATCCACCGTTCCAACGTCATGCTCGCGTCCCTCTGGGACGCCCGCCGCGCCAAGAAGCCGGCGCGCAAGTGAGACCGACGAAACCACCCGAGAGAACTTCCCAGATGTCACAGAACGTCCCCTACCTCAAGAAGCACTACCTCGAGAAGGTCGTCCCCGAGCTCCGCAAGAGCCGCGGCTACAAGAACGTGCACGAAGTGCCCGGCCTCAAGAAGATCGTCCTCAACTCCGCCTTCAAGGCCGAGGCCGACAAGGGCCACATGGCCGAGGTCGTCAAGGAGCTGACCAAGCTCTCCGGCCAGAAGCCCGTGATCACCAAGGCCGCCAAGTCGGTCGCGAACTTCAAGGTCCGCCAGGGCATGCCCCTCGGCTGCATGGTGACCCTCCGCGGCGCCCGCATGTGGGAGTTCCTCCTCCGCCTCACCGCGGTGGCGCTCCCCATGATCCGCGACTTCCGCGGCACCTCGAACCGTCTCGACGGACGCGGCAACTACTCCCTCGGCATCGCCGACCACACCATCTTCCCGGAGACCCAGGCCGACGGGTCCCAGCGCTCCAACATCGGACTCGACGTGGTCATCGTGACCTCCGCCAAGACCGACGACGAGGGCCGCGAGCTGCTCCGTCTGCTCGGCATGCCCTTCCGTCGTTCCACCGCCGCGGCCGCCACGGCCGAGGCCGCCGCCAAGGCCTGAGCCCCCGACCCTTACCACCAGCATGGCCAAGAAGTCCGTCATCCAGCGCGCCCTCAAGCGTGACCGTCTCGTCAAGAAGCACGCCGCCAAGCGCGCCGAACTGAAGAAGATCCTCTCCGACCCCAACGTGTCGGAGGAGGCCTTCTACGACGCCCAGCGCCGCCTCGCCAAGCTGCCGCGCAACTCCTCGCGCGTCCGCCACAAGAACCGCTGCTCCATCTCCGGCCGCCCCCGCGCGTTCATCCGCAAGTTCGGCCTCTCCCGCATCACCTTCCGCGAGCTCGCGCTCGGCGGCCAGATCCCCGGAGTCACCAAGGCCTCCTGGTAACCCCCATCCTAGCAAGACATGTCCGCCTCAACCGACACCATCGGGGATTTCCTCACCACCCTCCGCAACGCCTCCCAGGCCTCCAAGCCGTCCGTGACCGTCCAGTGGTCGCGCATCCGTGAGGGCGTCGCCGGGATCCTCAAGCAGTCCGGCTTCATCGCCGACTTCCGCAAGGCCGAGCGCGACGGGCTGCCCGTCCTGGAGCTCACCCTCAAGTACGTGGCCGGCGTGCCCGCGATCACCAGCATCGAGCGCGTCTCCAAGCCCGGCCGCCGCGTCTACGCCGGCTACTCCGCCGTGCCCAAGGTCATCGGCGGCATGGGCATCTCCATCCTCACCACCTCCCGCGGCGTCATGACCGACGCCGAGGCCCGCCAGAAGAAGGTGGGCGGCGAGCTCCTCGCCAAGGTCTGGTAACCCACCCGCGAAAAGCAACGCATCCCATGAGCCGCATCGGCAAGCAGCCCGTCACCATCCTCAAAGGCGTCAAGGTCTCCGTGGCCGGCAACGTCGTCCACGTCGAGGGTCCCAAGGGCAAGCTCAGCAAGCCCTTCCCGTCCCAGGTCGGCGTCGTCGTCAACGGCGACGCGGTCAACGTCTCCGACCTCACCCCGGACAAGTCCGCGGGCGCCCTTCACGGCACCATCCGCGCCATCATCCGCAACATGGTCGAAGGCGTCGCCACCGGCTACTCCAAGACCCTCCTCATCGAGGGCGTCGGCTTCAAGGCCGCGCTCAAGGGCAAGGTCCTGGACCTCGCCCTCGGCTACTCCCATCCCATCCAGTACACCATCCCTGAAGGCGTGAAGGTCGAGGTCACCGACGGCACCAAGCTCGTGATCTCCGGCCCCGACCGCCACATGGTCGGACAGGTCGCCTCCTCGATCAAGCTCTACAAGCCCGTCGAGCCCTACAAGGGCAAGGGAGTCAGGGTCGAGGGCGAGTACGTCCGCCGCAAGGAGGGCAAGAAGACGGCCTGAGCGCCGCGCCACATTCCCGATGAAACTGCAGAAGAAGAACCTCCTGGCCCAGAAGCGCCGCTGGCGCATCCGCAAGGCCGTCCGCGGCACCGCCGAGCGTCCCCGCCTCGCGCTGAAGCTGACGCACCTGCACCTCTACGCCCAGGCCATCGACGACGACCGCGGCGTGACCGTGGCCTCGCTCTCCACCACTTCCAAGGACCTTCGCGCGAAGAAGATCCGCCCGAACGTCGCCGGCGCCGCCTCCTTCGGCGAGGCCTTCGGCGCCAAGGCCAAGGCCGCCGGCATCACGGCGGTCGTGTTCGACCGCGCCGGCCGCCGCTACCACGGCGCCGTCAAGTCCTTCGCCGACGCCGCCCGCAAGGCCGGACTGAACTTCTGAGAACTTCATGAGCGAAGCCACCCCCAACGCCGCTCCGGCGGCCCCCGCCTCCTCCGACCGCCCCTCCGGCGACCGTCGCGGCCCTCGTCGCAGCGGACCCGGCGGCCCTGGCGGACCCCGCGGCCCCCGTCGCGACAACCGCGACGCCACCCCTTCCGAGTACAACGACAAGGTCGTCCACATCAACCGCTGCTCCAAGGTCGTGAAGGGCGGACGCCGCTTCAACTTCGCCGCCCTCGTGGTGGCCGGTGACGGCAAGGGACGCGTCGGCGTCGGCTACGGCAAGGCCAAGGAAGTGCCCGACGCGATCCGCAAGGGCACCGACCGCGCCCATCGCGCCCTCGTCCGCGTCAATCTCCGCGGCAACACCATTCCCCATGAAGTCGTCGGCCACGCCGACGGCGGCGTCGTGATGCTCCGTCCGGCCGCTCCCGGCACCGGGCTCATCGCGGGCGGCGGCGTCCGCGCCGTGCTCGAAGTGGCCGGCTACAAGGACGTCCTCTCCAAGTCCATGGGCTCGAACAACCCCCAGGCCGTCGTCAAGGCGACCCTGGACGGCCTGTCCAAGCTCCGCACCCTCGAACAGATCAAGAACCTCCGCTCCTGAGCGGAACCCAAGCCATGAAGCTCCACTCCCTGCCCGCCATCAAGGGCTCCACTCACCGCCACAAGGTCCTCGGCCGCGGCCGCGGCTCCGGCCACGGCAAGACCTCCGGTCGCGGACACAAGGGCATGAAGGCCCGTTCCGGCGGCGGTCATCGCCCCGGCTTCGAAGGCGGCCAGATGCCGCTCTACCGCCGTCTTCCGCACCGCGGATTCCGCAACGTCAACCGCGTCGAGTTCGCGGTCGTCAACGTGCGCGACTTCCAGGAGCTCGAAGGCAAGTCGTTCGGTCCGGCCGAGCTCGCCGCCGCGGGCGTCATCCGCGCCGACGGGCGTCCTCTCAAGGTGCTCGCCGCCGGTGAGCTGACCCGCGCCGTCACCGTCTCCGCCCACGGCTTCTCCGCTTCCGCCAAGGCCAAGATCGAGGCCGCCGGCGGCAAGGCCGTGGTCCTCGGCGGTCAGGCCGAGGCCAAGTGATCTGACGGAGCCCCGATGCTCTCGGCCTTCGCCAACTGCTGGAGGATTCCCGAGCTCCGGGCCCGCCTGATCGCGACCGTGGCCCTGGTGTTCGTCGCCCGCATCGGCGCGAACATCCCGCTCCCCGGCATCGACCCGAAGGACATCCTCGAGTACTACGCCTCCATGGCCGACAAGGCCACCGGCGGCGTCGTGGCGATGTACAACATGTTCACGGGCGGCGCGCTCCTGAAAGGGGCGATCTTCTCCCTGGGCATCATGCCTTACATCAGCGCGTCGATCATCATGCAGCTGATGTCGGCCGTCGTGCCCTCGATCGCGCGCCTGCAGCAGGAGGGCGAGGTCGGCCGCCAGAAGGTCGCGCAGTATTCCCGTTACCTCACCATCCTGATCGCGGTCATCCAGTCGGCCCTCCTCCTCGGCGCCTTCTGCAATCCGCAGCAGGTCGGCCAGGCCCTCGGCCTCGGCGACTTCCGCGGCACCATCGTCGTGATGGAGAGCAAGACCCTCTTCGTCTGCCTCGGCGTCTGCCTCCTCACCTCGGGCGCGATCGTCATGCTCTGGCTGGGCGAGCAGATCACCCAGCGCGGCATCGGCAACGGCACCTCCCTGCTGATCACCGTCGGCATCCTCGCCGACATCCCGGGCGCCATCACCTCCTTCGCGAGCCTCGCCTTCGGCGGCAAGGTCGGCGCGGCCGCCGCGGCCTCCAACGGCTGGGAGAAGGCCGTCGGCATGGTGCTGCTGTTCGTCGTCGTGACCGCCGCCATGGTCGCCATCAACCAGGCGGTCCGCAAGATCCCGATCCAGTACGCGCAGCGCATGGTGGGCCGCAAGATGTACGGCGCCCAGACCAACTACCTGCCGCTCAAGGTGAACTACGCGGGCGTGATGCCGGTCATCTTCGCCGGCGCCATCATGAGCTTCCCGCCGATGCTGCTGAACCCCCTGAGCACGCTCTCCCCGACCCTGGATTTCCTGCACGGCTGGGCCGACCTCTTCAGCCGCAGCAACGCCTTCTACTACACCGTCTACTCCGTGCTCATCTTCGGATTCAGCTACTTCTGGATCTCGATCATGTTCCGTCCGGTGCAGATCGCCGACGACCTCAAGAAGAACAACGGCTACATCCTCGGCGTGCGTCCCGGCGAGCACACGGCGCAGTTCCTCGACTTCGTGATGACGCGGCTGACGCTGGCCGGCTCGCTCTTCCTCCTCGTCATCGCCCTGATGCCCGACTTCTTCATCGTCAACCTCGGCTTCCCGATGCGTCTGGCGACCTTCCTCGGCGGCACCGGCGGCCTCATCACGGTCGGCGTGATGCTGGACACCATGCGCCAGGTGGAGACTTACCTGCTGCAGCGCAACTACGAGGGCTTCCTCAAGAAGGGACGCATCGGCGGAGTGCCCGTGCCGGCGCCCGGCGTCCGCCCCGAAGGCGAAGCCTCCGTCCTGGGCACGCTCGAGAAGGTGTGCCTGCTGCTGTTCATCCTGGGCGCCGTGGCCTGGGGCCTGAACCACTGGGGGCCTTTCGCCCGCTGAGTCTCGGAAGGGGATGATCGACCTGAAGTCGGCCGAGGAGCTGGGTCGCATGCGCGCCGCTTGCGCCGCCGCGGCCCGCGTGCTGCGCGACCTGTCTGCGTTGGTCGTGCCCGGAGTGACCACCGCCGGACTCGATCAGGCGGCCAAGGGGCTGATGCTCAGGCACGGCTGTGAGAGCGCCTGCCACGGTTACGTGGTGAACCGGCTCACCTACCCGGGGCACATCTGCGTCTCCGTCAACGACGAGGTCGTGCACGGCATCGGATCGCCCGCCCGGATCATCCGGGAAGGCGACCTGGTCTCGCTCGACGTCGTGGTGCGGCGGGAGGGCTTCATCGGGGACAACGCCCGGACCGTCATGGTCGGCGAGGTCGACCCCGAGCACCGCCGGCTTTGCGTGGACACCGAGAAGGCCCTCATGGCGGGCATCGGGGCCGTCCGGCCCGGCGGCAGGGTGGGGGACATTTCCGCTGCCATCCAGGCCGCCCTCACCCCGGGGGGGTATGGCATCGTCCGCGACTTCGTCGGCCATGGGGTGGGCCGGAAAATGCATGAAGAACCTCAGATTCCCAACTTTGGGAAGGCGGGGACTGGACCTAAGTTATTGTCAGGAATGGCTTTGGCAATTGAGCCGATGGTCAATCTTGGCACCCACAAGATCGTCATGGCTTCGGACGGTTGGACCGCCCGGACCGCCGATGGCAGGCCTTCCGCCCACTTTGAGCACACTGTTCTGGTGACCGACGACGGCGCCGAGATTTTAACCCTCCCTTGACCCTATTTTTTGCTTTCAAATCCCGCCAGAACCTTCACGTTTCGACCCCTTTCCCACCTTCCCAACAGCCCGTAGACCATGCCTCGAATCCTCGGCGTAGACATTCCCAACAACAAGAAAGTGGAGATTTCTCTCCGCTACATCTACGGCATCGGCCCCCGCCGCGCCACGGAGATCTGCGAGGCGCTCGGCTTCGACCCCTCCATGCGGGCCCAGAACCTCTCCGAGGAGCAGCTCAACAAGATCGTCGAGTACATCGTGCGCATGGGTTACATGTGCGAGGGCGACCTCCGTCGTGAAATCGGCCAGAATCTGAAGCGTCTCCAGGCCATCAAGTGCTACCGCGGCCTCCGCCACTTCCGCGGACTGCCCGTCCGCGGCCAGCGCACCCGTACCAACGCCCGCACCCGCAAGGGCAAGCGCAAGACCGTCGGCGTCGCCGCCCCGGCCGCCGCCAAGTAATCCCCTTCATCTTTCGATAAATGAGCGAAGAAGCCCCCAAGACTCCCAAGGCCCGCAAGCCGAAGACCGAGGCCGCCGCCGCGCCCGCCCCGGCTCCCGCCGAGGCCGTGCCCGCCGCCGCGGCTCCCGCCGAGGCCGGCGCAGAACGCAAGGAGATCACCGCCAAGGAGCTCCTCGGTGAGGAGGTCGGCGAAATCAAGATCCGCCGCGCCAAGGGTTCGAAGAACATCTCCACCGGCGTCTGCCACATCCTCGCCACCTTCAACAACACCAAGGTCACCATCACCGACGCCAACGGCAACGTGATCTCCTGGGGCAGCGCCGGCCGCCACCAGTTCCGCGGTTCCCGCAAGTCCACCGCCTACGCCGCGCAGGTCGTCTGCCAGGAGGCGGCCAAGCAGGCCATGGCCCACGGACTCAAGGACGTCTCCGTCCGCGTCAAGGGCCCCGGCATGGGCCGTGACAGCGCCATCCGCGCGCTCCAGGTGCTCGGCCTCAACGTCACCTCGATCGTCGACGCCACCCCCATTCCTCACAACGGCTGCCGCCCGCCCAAGCGTCGCCGCGTCTGAGGAAGCTCCCCTTTCCGCATCACCGTCCGGCCATGGCAAACCGGGCGGGAACTCCCAATCCGCCAACCAAAGAACCCTCATCATAAAAAGCAGCCATGTCGCGCTACACCGGACCCACCACGAAGCTCAACCGTCGCTTCGGACAGAACATCTTCACGACCTCCAAGGGCGAGGAACGCCGCCCTTATCCTCCCGGCATCCACGGGAAGACCACGCGCCGCAAGGTCTCCGAATACGGCGTCGGCCTCAATGAGAAGCAGAAGCTTCGCATGATGTACGGCCTCACCGAGAAGCAGTTCCGCCTCTCCTTCGAGCGTGCCAAGCGCATGGGCGGCGTCGCCGGCGACAATTTCCTCCGCATCCTCGAGACCCGCCTCGACAACGTCGTCTACCGCCTCGGCTTCGCCAATTCCCGCTCCGCCGCCCGTCAGCTCGTCTCCCACGGCCACATCCGCGTCGACGGACACAAGGTCGACGTCCCCAGTTTCGCCGTCCGTCCCGGAGCCAAGATCGAAGTGCGCGACCGCACCTCCTCCAAGCAGCTCGCCACCCGCGCCGTCGAGGAGGGACAGGGCCGCACCCCGCCCGCCTGGCTCGTCGTGCTTCCCGAGCAGCTCAGCGGACAGGCCGTCCGCGAGCCCGCCAAGGAGGAGCTCCCCGCCGACGTCAACGTCCAGATCATCGTCGAGTTCTACAGCCGCTGATCCAGACCAACCCCTCAACCGGACACACGCCATGCCCAAGCGCCTCGGACAGTTCCAGAAACCCAAGACCCTCTCCAAGGACAAGTCCTCGGAGACCTCCACCTACGCCCGTTACGTGGCCGAGCCTTTCGAGACCGGCTTCGGACACACCATCGGCAACTCCCTCCGCCGCATCCTCCTGAGCTCCATCGAGGGCGCCGCCATCTCCTCGGTCACCATCGAGGGCGTGCAGCACGAGTTCCAGCCCATCGAGGGCGTGGTCGAGGACGTCACGGAGATCGTCCTCAACCTCAAGAAGGTGCTCATCCGCACCGAGGCCTCCAAGCGCGAGCCGTTCAAGGGCGTCATCGACGTCAACAAGAGCGGCGTCGTGAAGGCCTCCGACATCAAGTTCGAGACCAAGGGTTCCACCGTCTCCCTCGTCAATCCCGACCAGGTCATCTGCACCCTCGACAAGAAGCGCCGCTTCTTCGCCGACCTCGAGGTCACCGTCGGCCGCAGCTGGGCCTCCGCCGAGGAGAACAAGAAGGCCGAGCAGACCATCGGCACCATCCCGGTCGACTCCCTCTTCTCTCCCGTCACCCTCGTGAAGTACTCCGTCGAGAGCAGCCGTTCCGGCGACAAGACGGACTACGACAAGCTCGTCCTCGAGGTCAGCACGGACGGCCGCATCACCCCCGACGAGGCCCTCAAGGAGGCCTCCGCCATCATGCGCCACCACCTCGACGTGTTCGACAAGGTCTCCACCGAGACCGTCGAGTTCGAGAGCGGCCAGGCCGCCGTCAGCGAGGAGCAGAACCGCCTCCGCAAGCTCCTCAACATGTCGGTCAATGAGATCGAGCTCTCGGTCCGCGCCGCCAACTGCCTCAACAACGCCAACATCAACACCGTCGGCGAACTGGCGATGAAGACCGAGCAGGAGATGCTCAAGTACCGCAACTTCGGCAAGAAGTCGCTCAACGAGATCAAGCAGAAGCTCGAGCAGCTCGGCCTTTCCCTCGGCCAGAAGATCAACGAGAGCATGCTCGACAAGGGCGTGAACTCCTGAACCCGGAAATCCGCGACCCATGCGTCACCGCTCCCATCGCCACGTGCTCGGCGTCAAGACCGCCCACCGCCGGTCCCTGATCGCCAGCCTCGCCTCCGCGCTGTTCATCAACGCGCGCATCACCACGACCCTCTCCCGCGCCCGCGCCCTGCGCCCGTTCGCCGAGAAGGTCATCACCCTCGCCAAGAAGGCGGCCCAGTCCTCCGACAAGGCGGTCAAGCTGCACTACTACCGCCTGGCCCTCTCCCGCGTGCGCAACGAGGAGGCCTGCCGTCTGCTCTTCAAGGAGGAGCGCGTCGGCCAGTTCCTGTCCCGCAACGGAGGCTACACCCGCATCTACAAGATCGGCGCCCGCAAGGGCGACGCCGCCGAGACCGCGCTCATCGAGCTGGTCGGCAAGGACGACAAGGCCCCCGCCATGACCCCCAAGGCCAAGGCCGCCCGCAAGCCCAAGGCCGAGAAGGCCGAGGCCGCTCCGGCGCAGGCCTGATCCCGCCCGCCCAGGCCGTCCACCGAGACGCGTCCGCCGGCAGGCGGCGCGTCTTGTCTTTTCAGCGAACCCCATGCTCCAGCCCGTCGACCTTGACGCCTTCCTGGCCTTCCTGGCCGGGCTGGCCGCGCTGGTCATCATCGGGCTGCAGGCCTGGTATGACCGGCGGGACGCGCTGCTGGCCGACCACCGGCGGCTGAACTCCGCCTTCTCCTGCGCGCGCTGCGGCACGACCTACGTGCGCCCCCGGCGCCGCGAGGAGGCCGCCTGCCCCCGCTGCGGCTGGAACAATGTTCGCCTCAGGTTCTGAAACTCCCACACTGACCGTCCCCATGGCAGCCCCCCAGTCCATCGCCATCCTCGATTTCGGCTCGCAGCTCACCAAGGTGATCGCCCGGCGCGTGCGCGAGTGCAACGTCCACTCCCGCATCTACCCGTTCAACGTCTCCCCGGAGCAGCTGCGGGCGGACGGCGTGGTCGGCGTGATCCTTTCGGGCGGCCCCGACAGCGTGAAGGCCAAGGGCTCGCCCCATCCTCACCCCGGAGTCTTTGAAATGGGCCTGCCCGTGCTCGGCATCTGCTACGGCGTGCAGCTCATGGGCCAGATGCTGGGCGGCAACGTGGCCAGCAGCTCGCACCGCGAGTACGGCCACGGGACGCTTTCCTTCGGCAAGGGCTCGCTGCTCCTCCAGGGGCTGAAGTCGCCCCTGCGCGTCTGGAATTCCCACGGCGACAAGGTCACGCGCCTGCCCCGCGGATTCAAGGCGGTCGCCCGCACCGAGAATTCGGAGTGCGCCGTGATCGAGGATCCCCGCCGCCGCTTCTTCGGCATCCAGTTCCACCCCGAGGTCGCCCATTCCGAGCGCGGCATCGACATCCTCCGCAACTTTCTCTTCCGCATCTGCCGCTGCCGGGCTGACTGGGTCATGGAGGACTACCTGGAGACGGCCGTCCGCGAAATCCGCGAGAAGGTGGGCCGCTCACAGGTCATCCTGGGCCTCTCGGGCGGAGTCGACTCCTCCGTCGCCGCCGCGCTCATCCAGCGCGCCATCGGCCGCCAGCTCACCTGCGTGTTCGTCGACAACGGCCTGCTGCGTCTCAATGAGCGCGCCCAGGTCGAGAGGATGTTCCGCGGCAAGTTCAAGGTCGACCTGCGCGTGGTCGACGCGTCCGAGGTCTTCCTGCGCAAGCTCCGCGGGGTCACCGATCCGGAGCGCAAGCGCAAGATCATCGGCCACGAGTTCATCAAGGTCTTCGAGCGCTCCGTCGCGGAGGTCCAGCGCCGCAAGAAGGGGAAGGTCGAGTTCCTCGCGCAGGGCACGCTCTATCCCGACGTCATCGAGTCGCTCTCGCCCCACGGCGGCCCCGCCGTGACCATCAAGAGCCACCACAACGTGGGCGGCCTGCCCAAGCGCATGAAGCTCCGCCTGCTCGAGCCGCTCCGCGAGCTCTTCAAGGACGAGGTGAGGGCGCTCGGCGAGGCCCTGGGCCTGCCGCGCGAGATGGTCTGGCGCCACCCCTTCCCCGGCCCCGGACTCGCCGTCAGGGTCTGCGGCGACATCACCCGCGAACGGCTCGACGTCCTCCGTCAGGCGGACGACATCTTCATCCGCGAGCTGCGCGACTCCGGTCAGTATGACAAGGTCTGGCAGGCCTTCGCCGTCTTCCTGCCGGTCCGCAGCGTGGGCGTGATGGGCGACGGACGGACCTACGACAACGTCTGCGCCCTCCGGGCGGTCACCTCCTCCGACGCGATGACGGCCGACTGGGCCCGCCTGCCTTACGAGGTGCTCCAGCGCGCCTCCACGAAGATCATCAACCAGGTCAAGGGCATCAACCGGGTCGTCTACGACGTCTCCTCGAAGCCGCCGGCCACCATCGAATGGGAATGAGAGCGATGGCCCGTTGACACCCTGCGTCACGGCCGCAACCTCCCTCCCGTTTGTCCGACAAGGCCTTCCAAGTCATCGCCCGCCGCTGGCGGCCCCGCCGCTTCGAGGAGCTGGTCGGTCAGGACCACATCGTCCGTACCCTGCGCAACGCGCTGGACGGCGGCCGTCTGCCGCACGCCTGGCTCTTCGTCGGTCCCCGCGGCACGGGCAAGACGACCACGGCCCGCATCCTCGCCAAGGCCCTCAACTGCGCGGGCGGGCCCAAGTCGGAGTTCAAGGCCGACGATCCCGTGGCCCTCGCCATCGAGCAGGGGAGCTGCCTTGACGTGGTGGAGATCGACGCGGCCTCCAACCGTTCGCTGGAGGACGCCAAGCGCATCCGTGAGGAGTGCCAGTTCGCCCCCACGGGATGCCCCTTCAAGGTCTTCATCATCGACGAGGCCCACCAGCTCACCAAGGACGCGTTCAACGCGCTGCTGAAGACCCTCGAGGAGCCGCCGCCCTGGGTGAAGTTCATCCTCGCGACCACCGAGGCGGACAAGGTGCTGCCCACCATCACCTCGCGCTGCCAGCGTCTGGAGTTCCACCCGATCGACGAGGACGTGATCGCCGACCAGCTGGAACGCATCGTGAAGGCCGACGGGGTCTCCGCCGACCGGCCCGCGCTCCGCGCCATCGCCCGTCTCGCCGCCGGCGGGATGCGCGACTCTCAGTCGATCCTCGACCAGGTGATCTCCTTCGCCGGACGCAAGGTCACCGAGGCCGACGTGCTCTCGATCTACGGCCTCGCCTCGGCCGGACAGGTGGAGCAGCTCGCCAAGGCCCTCGCCACGGCGGACGGTCCCGCCACGCTCGCCCTCTGCGACGTCTTCCATCAGGAGGGCAGGGACCTCATCCGCGTGCTCTCCGACCTGCAGTCGCGCGTGCGTGACGCCACGCTCGACTCGGTGCGCAAGGGCGGTTCCTCGCCGTTGCTCGGTGGCGCGCTCTCCACCGAACAGCTCGTCAGGCTGCTCGAATGCCTCCAGCAGGGAGAGCAGGGCATCCGCCACGGACTTTCGCCCCGGGCCAACTTCGAGGTGACGATGCTGCAGGCCATCGAACGAACGCGGGCCAGGCCGATCGACGCCCTCATCAAGGACATCGCCGCCGCCGCAGCCGGACTCCCCAGGGAGCCCGGCCAAAAAAAAATAGGGACGACGCCGCCCGCACCGCCGACGCAACCGGCGGGCCCGCCGCCGGCGACGGCGACGGAGTCGGTCGCGGCCGAGCCTGAACGCGCCCCCGCTGAACCGGACGAGGCCGTCTCCGTTCCACCGCTCGACGTCGCCGCCGCGGAGGAGGAAGCCGATCAGGCCGGACGCCGCGACGACTTCGTCTTCCCTGATCTCGGCGCCGAAGTGCGCGCCGTCGCCGACCAGGGCCGCGCCGCCTTCCCGGGCGACAAGGACTTCCAGGCGGCGGTCGAATCGCTGCCCCCGGGGCTGCGTGAAAAACTGAAGGAGACCCTGGGCGCCGAGTTCACGGCCCTGCGTCCCGTTCCGGCAGGACGCCTCCGGCGCCCTACCTGAGCATGCCCGTGCCGGTGGAGATCGGGATCATCTCGGACACGCACGGGCTGCTCCGGCCCGAAGCCGTGCTCGCGCTGGAGGGTTGCGCCGAAGTGCTGCATGCGGGCGACGTCTGTTCGGAACGGATCGTCGGGGAGCTGGCCGAACTGGTCGCCCCCTGTCATGCCGTGCGCGGCAACTGTGACGCGGATCCGGGGCTGCCGGGCTTCGTGCTGCGGGCGCTCGGCGGCTCGCGGGTGCTGGTGCACCACGGGCATCAGCCCTTCGACGAGGAAGCGCTGGCGCCTGATGTCGTGATCACGGGCCACACGCACGTGCCGTTGATCGAGAGCCGGGGCGGCGTGCTCCGGATCAATCCCGGGAGCGCCGGCCCGCGCCGCTTCCGTCTGCCGGTCAGCGTCGCCCGCCTCACGCTGGGAGAAGGCCCGCCCCGCGCGCGCATCATCGAACTCGACGTCGCATGAGCCGCCCGCTGCCGATCGACGATCTGCGCCCGGCCCTGGCCGAGGCCTGCGGACGCACGCGCCGCATCGTCCTGCGCGCGCCGACGGGCTCGGGCAAGTCCACGCGGATCCCCCAGATGCTCATCGACCTGGGCCTGGTCCGGGGGCAGGTGCTCGTCCTCCAGCCGCGGCGGATAGCCGCACGGATGCTCGCCGCCCGCATCGCGCACGAACGGGGCTCGCGGCTGGGCGGGGAGGTGGGCTATCAGGTCCGCTTCGACCGGGCCGAGTCCGCTGAGACCCGCATCAAGTTCATCACGGAGGCGCTGCTGCTGCGGCAGGTGGCCGCCGATCCTTCGCTACGCGGCGTCGGCGCCATCGTGTTCGACGAGTTCCACGAGCGCAACCTCCATTCGGACGTCGGGCTCGCGCTCGCCCGCAGGATCCAGGAGTCCGGCCGCCCGGACCTGCTCATCGTCGTCATGTCCGCCACGCTCGACACCGAGGGCGTGGCGCGCTGGCTCGAGGGGGCCGCCACGCTCGCCGCCGACGGACGGACGTTCCCCGTCGAGGTGGAGCATCTGCACGTGCCGCGGGACTCGCGCCGACCGGTCTGGGAGCTCGCCGCGGAACAGGTCGGACGCGTGCTCCGGGAGGAGCCGGAGGGCGACGTCCTCGTGTTCATGCCCGGGTCCTACGAGATCATGCGCACGATCGGGGCCGTGCGCGCTTTGTCCGAATCGGGAGGCGTCGAAGTGCTTCCGCTCCACGGCGAGCTGCCTCCGGACGAGCAGGACAGGGCGGTGCAGCCCGGGCCCGGACGCAAGGTCATCGTCGCGACGAACGTCGCCGAGACTTCGCTCACCATCCCCGGCGTCCGTGCCGTGGTCGACTCCGGCCTGGCCCGGGTGGCGCGTTTCGACGCCCAGCGCGGGATCGGCACGCTCCTGGTCGAGCCGGTCTCCCGCGCCTCGGCGGAACAGCGCGCGGGCCGCGCGGGCCGCACCGGGCCGGGACGATGCGTGCGGCTCTGGTCGCGCACCGACCACGAATCACGTCCCCTTCGGGAGACGCCGGAGGTGGCCCGGGTCGACCTTGCCGAGACGGCGTTGCTGCTGCTTGCCTCCGGATGGGGCGACCCCGAGGCGTTCCCCTGGTATGAAAAGCCCGAGGCCGCCGCCCTGCGACGCGCCCTCGCCCTGCTTCACGACCTCGGCGCCCTGGACGCCTCCGGCGCGGTCACTCCGGTAGGCCGGCGCATGGCGGCCTTCCCCGCTCATCCGCGCTACGCCCGGATGCTGCTGGCCGCAGGCGAGCAGGGCTGCGTGGCGGAGGTCGCCCGCATCGCGGGGCTCGCCCAGGGCCGCGACATCCTTTTCCGGAAAGTGGACGGCCGCACCGAGGAGGCCCGCGACGCCGTCTTCCAGGAAGAGGGGTCGGACTTCTTCGCACGACTGGCGCTGCTGCGCCGGGCCGCCGAACTCCGCTTCGACCCGGACGCCTGCGAGCGGCTCGGGGTCCACGGACTTTCCGCCCGTCAGGCGGACCAGGCCGCCCGCCAGTTCCTTCGCATCGCCGAGGGGCAGCGTCTGCCCGTGAACGAGGCGCCGGCGTCCTCCGAATCCGTACGGCGGTGCCTTCTGCTCGGCTTCTCCGACCGGCTCGCCGTCAGGCTCGACGCCGGCACCTTGCGCTGCGCCGTGGTGCACGGCCGCAAGGGAGAACTCCGTCGCGAGTCTTCGGTCAGGTCCGCCCGGCTCATCGTCGCCGCGGAGATCGACGAGATCCAGGCGCGCGGGGAGGTCACCACCTTCCTCTCCCTCTGCACCGCCGTGGAGGAGGCCTGGCTCAAGGAGCTGTGGCCCGATGAATTCTCCGAATCGGCCTCCGTCCGCTTTGACGCCACGCAGCGCCGGGTGGTCACGCGCACCGAACGCAGGTTCCGTGACCTGGTGCTGGAGCATGCCGAGCGCGACGCCGGGCCTTCCGACGAGGCGAGCCGCCTGCTGGCGGAGGAGGTGCTCGCCGGAAGGCTTGTCCTGGAGAGATGGGACGAGCAGGTCGACGCCTGGATCCGGCGCGTGAACTTCCTCGCCCGCCACTGTCCCGAGCTCTCCGTGCATCCCTTCGACGAGTCCGCCCGCCGCATGGTGGTCGAGGAGGTCTGCGCCGGGGCCGTCTCCGCCCGCGACTTGCGGGATCGTCCGGTCCTGCCGGTCGTGCGCGGTTGGATCACCCATGAGCAGGCCATGGCGCTCGAATCCTTCTGCCCGGAGAAGATCGTCCTCCCCAGGAAGAAGCATCCTGCGCGCATCGAATACACTTCTGACGGCGAGGCCGTCATCGAGGCCACCGTGCAGGAGCTGTATGACGTCCCGGGTTCGCGTCTGAGGGTCTGCCAGGGCCGCGTGCCGGTCGTCGTCTGCGTGCAGTCGCCGGCGCGCCGCACGCAGCAGCGCACCACCGACCTCGACGCGTTCTGGAAGGGGTCCTACGAGGCGGTGAAAAAGGAGCTCAAGGGCCGCTACCCGCGGCATGAATGGCGATGAGTTCCGGCCTCTGGAGCGAAGTGCCGCTGCACGTCATCGACTTCGAGGGCGGGCCCCGCACCGGCGTCGTCGAGCACGGCGTGGTCACGCTGCTGGGCGGGGAGGTGCTGGCCGCCTCGACCGGCTTGCACGCTCCCGGCGCCCCCGTGCCGTCGGTCGACACCCAGTGCCACGGGCTTTCGGACCGTGATCTCGCGGGCGAAGCCCCTTTCTCCGCCGAGTGGGACCGGTGGGTCGCGCTCAGGCGGTCCGGGCTCTTCGCGGCGCACAACGCCTCGGTCGAGGCCGGACTGCTGCGTTCCACCTGGGCCCGTCCGCCGGCGTCCCCGGCCTTCGTCGCTCCGGAAGCGGTGGCCGAATGGGGCCCTTGGATCGACACCTGCCGCCTCGCCCGTCTCTGGATGCCGACCTTGGGCGACTACCGTCTGGCCTCCCTGGTCTCCGTGCTCCGTCTCGGCCACCGACTCGACCAGCTTGCGGCGGTCCATTGTCCGCCGGCACGCCGCCGTCACCACTGCGCGCTGTACGACGCCCTCGCGGCGGCCCTCGTCCTGCGCGCGCTCTGCGCCATCGAAGGCCGTTCGGCCTCGACCCTCGCCCAGCTCGTCCGGGACGGTCTTCCGGCCGCCTCGGCGGGCGAGATGCACCAGGGAGAGCTCGACCTGTAGTTTTCCCTTCACTCCTGCTGGGGCGCGGAACTAGATAGCCCCTCTCATGGCCTCCAAGACTCCCATCCGCGTGGCGGTGACCGGCGCCGCCGGCAACATCGGTTACGCCGCCATCTTCCGCCTCGCGTCCGGCGCCGTGTTCGGACCCGACCAGCCCGTCGCGTTGAACCTCATCGAGGTCGGACCCGGTCTCAACGCGCTCACCGGCGTGGTCATGGAGCTGCAGGACTGCGCCTTCCCCCTGCTCACCGACGTCGTCGCCACCGGCGACCTCGACGTCGGCTTCAAGGACGCCGACTGGTGCCTGCTCATCGGCGCGGTGCCACGCAAGGACGGCATGGAACGCAAGGACCTCCTCGGCATCAACGGCAAGATCTTCGTCGGACAGGGCCAGGCCATCGCGCGCAGCGCCCGTCGGACCGCCAAGGTCCTCGTGGTGGGCAATCCCTGCAACACCAACTGCCTCATCGCTCTCCGCTCAGCGTCGGGACTGCCGGCGGAGAATTTCTTCGCGATGACCCGGCTCGACGAGAACCGCGCCAAGTCGCAGCTCGCCGCCAAGGCCGGCGTGCACTGTTCGGCCGTCCGCAATGTCGCGATCTGGGGCAACCACTCCTCCACCCAGTATCCTGACTTCACCAACGCCACCGTCGCCGGCCGCCCCGCGACCCAGGCGATCACCGACCATGCCTGGCTGAAGGAGACCTTCGTCGCCGACGTCCAGAAGCGCGGCGCCGCGGTGATCAAGGCCCGCGGAGCGTCCTCCGCGGCCTCCGCCGCCAACGCCGCGCTGGACACCTTGCGCAGCCTGCATTTCCCCACCCCGGCCGGCGAGTGGCACTCCGTCGCGGTCCTTTCGAAGGGCGATTACGGCATCACTCCGGGCATCGTCTTCGGCTATCCTCTCCGCACCAAGGCCGACGGCTCCTGGGAGATCGTGCAAGGGCTGCCCCTCGACGCCTTCTCCAAGGAGAAGATCGCGATCACCGAGAAGGAGCTGCTTGAGGAGCGCGCCACGGCCTCCGAGGCCCTCGGCGTGAACCTCTGAAGGTCCTCAGGGCGCCGGTAGCCGTACCAGGGTGATGTCCGAGGGCTTGCAGCTGCCCAGTCGGATCTCCCCTGAATTGGCCGCCGCGAAGACGGGCGGCTCAGGATGGATGGGGTCCACGTTCCCCGCCCGACGGCCGGCGTTGATCTTCTGCAGCCCGATGAAGTCGATGATGACCGGATTGGCGCTCGCCAGCAGGATCTTCTCCGAGCGCACCCAGCCCGCGTCATAGGTCGGACCTCCGAGCACCTGGTAGCGTTCGAGCGAGAGGATCGTCAGCGCGTTGCCTTTGGCCAGGCCGGGGATGGCGCAGACCTCGACCGCCACCTTCGAGGCGTTGAAGGGATTCTCCATGAAGCGGTCGGCATTGGCCATGTTGCCGAGCGAGGCGGAGGCGATCGCTCCGTGCACGCCGAGCGCCTTGCTGTCACTGAGGACCGGCAGGTTCACCCAGAAGTCCACTTCGTCGAAGAGCGTCTTGGGCAGCACGCTCACGCGGGCGTCCCCCCAGGCCACGGGCGCCGAGCCGGGCCTCGGCAGCACCTGGTTCTCGTAGCGCAGCCGTTCGTCGCCCGCCCAGGCGGGCGCGAGCTTCTCCCAGGCCACGACGGGAGATCCTTCGAAGTCCTGCGCCCCGTCCGCCACCGTCGGGAGGAAGCCCGCCTGACGCAGGGAGAGGTCGCGCGCGTCGCAGATGATGAGCCCTTCCCGACGGAAGCCCCGTCGGACCAGCGCGGCGGAGACGGCGCGCACCAGCGGCTTGGGCGTGGACAGTCCCACGCCCGACTCCGAGCTCACCTTCAGCCCGCAGCGTGCGGCCGTGGCCGGCGAAAGCCGGCGGCCCGTGCGCTTTTCAAACTCGTCGAGCGAGCGCTCGATGGCGGCCCCGTATTCTCCGTCCGAGAACCCGGCTAGCCGCTGTTCGATGAGCAGCGACTTGGGGTCGGTGGTCGCCGCCGCCAGGGGCAAGGCGGTCATTGCCAGCAGCAGCCGGAATAAGTCCATGCCGTCCATTCTCCCGCGCGCCGCCCCGCGGGCAAGCCGCTGTTTTGTTTGCACGCGGGTCCGGCGAGCCCATCGTGGGCGCATGTCCGCAGCCCCGCGCCGCACCCTCGGCCTCATCTTCCTGACGGTGTTCATGGACATCGTGGGCTTCAGCGTGATCATCCCGCTCTTCCCGCATCTCCTTGACCATTACGTCCGTACGGAAGGGGAGGCGGGGACCATCATCGGGTGGCTTTCGGCGACGGCGGAGGCCATGGGCGGCGACACCGTCTTCAAGAAGACGGTGCTGTTCGGCGGCCTGCTGAGCGCCCTCTACTCGTTGCTGCAGTTCGTCTTCTCCCCGATCTGGGGGTCCTTGTCGGACCGTGTCGGCCGGCGGCGGGTCCTGACTTTCACCCTGGCCGGCGGCGCGCTGTCCTATGCGCTCTGGATCTTTGCCGCGCAGTTCTGGGTCGTCGTCCTCACCCGCCTCATCTGCGGACTTCTCGCCGGCAACATCGCCGTCGCCAGCGCGGCCGCCGCCGACGTCACGGAGGAGAAGGACCGGACCAAGGGCATGGCGGTCGTGGGCGTGGCCATCGGACTGGGCTTCGTCTTCGGGCCGGTGATCGGCGCCGTCGGTTCGCATCTTCAGCTTCCGCACGGCGCGCCTGACGGCCCCTTCGGCCTCAATCCCTTCTCGGTCCCGGCCATCATCTCGGCCTGCCTGGCCACGCTCAACTTCCTCCTGGTGCTTTTCCTTCTGCCGGAGACCCTGCCGGTGGACCGTCGGTCGTCCGAGGTCCGTCCGTCGGTGCTCGATCTCGTGAAGGTCAGGTCCGCTTCGGTCCGTCGGGCCTCCTGGGCCAATCTCGTCTACCAGGTGGCCTTCACCGGGATGGAGAACACGATCGTGTTCCTCACCTTCGCGCTCTTCGCCTACAGTCCCCGCGACAACGCCGGACTCTTCCTGTTCAACGGCGCCTGCATGATCGTCGCCCAGGGCCTTTCCCGGCGGCTCGTCGCGCGTCTGGGTCAGCGCAAGGTGCTCATGGCCGCGATGGCGGCCGCCGGCGCCGCCTTCGCCCTCATTGCCGGCATCCCTCATGTCATCGCCAAGCCCGGTGACGGCTCCGAGCCGCTCTTTTTCGCCGGCCTCGGGCTCATCTCCTTCGCCACGGGCCTGATCCTGCCCAGCATGTCGGCGCTCGTGTCGCTTTATTCGGATCCCAGCGAACAGGGCCGCAATCTCGGCATCCTCCGTTCCGCCGGGGCCTTGGCGAGGGTGGTCGGCCCGGTGATCGCCGCGTTGGCCTACTTCCATTACGGCACGCACCTCTGGGTCTACCTGGGCGGCGCGTTGCTCATGCTTCCGGCCTTGCTCCTCGTGCGTTCGCTGCCCGAGCCCGCCGCCGGCGGCTGATCAGCGTGCGCCGGCGAGGCGCCGGCCCAAGGCCTCGCCTCCCCGCATCGCCTGCATCAGCGAGATGCCGCCGCGGAAGGCGCCGTGGAAGCGCAGGGACGGCTCCTCGCTTTCCAACGCGTCCAGGCACGCTTCACGACGGCGCTGGTCATGGTCATACTGGGGAATAGCCTGCTCCCAGCGCTGGATCCATTCTCGTTCGGGCTTCCCGGAGACCCCCAGCGTCTCCGCGAGCTCGCGGTCCACGACGCCTTTGATCTCCGCGTCGTCCCTCCGTGCCACTGCGGGCTGCCTGGAGCCGCCCAGGAAGCAGCAGAGCAGGACTTTTCCCTCCGGTGCGCGTCCCGGCAGCGCGCTGGAAGGGAAAAGGCAGCCGAGCACGCGCCGGCCTTCCTCGCCCGGGGTGAGGTAGCCGAAGCCGTCAAGGGGATGCGCCACGGCCGGCCGGTCATAGCCACGCGCGACCACCGTGACCGGCGGCGCCTCGCATCTTGTCCAAGGCGCAAGCTTTCCGAGGAGCGACTCGTCGAACGGACCTTCCTTCCATTTCCACGGCGGAATCGTGATGACGACCTTGTCGCAGCGGACTTCCTCCTCCGCGCCGTCGGCATTCCTGATCAGCCGTGCGGTCCATCCCTGTCCGTCGCGCCGCAGCTTCGCGGCCTTCCATCCCGTACGGATCTCCCCCGTGCGCGCGACCACGGCGGCCATCGCGTCGGCCAGCTGCTGCATCCCTTTTCGGAAGCCGACGATCCTGCGCCGGTTCTTCCCCCGCCTCATCAGGCCCAGGATCACTGAGCCGTGTTCGGCTTCCAGCCGGTGGACTGAGGGGAAGCAGGCGGACATGTCCAGCCGGTCAGGGTCTCCCGCATGCACTCCGGAGACGACCGGGTCCATCAGCCGGGCGGCGGCTTCGGCGCCGAAGCGTCGTCGCGCGAACGCCGCCACCGTCTCGCCCGCGTGGCCCCCGCGTCGGATGAACGGTTCGGCGAGCAGACGGAGCCGGCCCAAGGGGCTCAGCAGACCCGAGGTCAGGATCGAGAGAGGGCTGGGCCTGAGTCCGTGCAGCCTGCCCCGTGACAGGATGAAACGTTTGGCGGATTCGCTTCGTGCCTCCAGGATTTCATCTCCGAGCCCGTAGCCATGGAGCAGGGCGAGGTCGGATTCGTCCTCCAGCTGCAAAGTGTTGGGGCCGGTCTCCACGGTCCATCCGTCTTCCCTCACCGTCCGGATTGACCCTCCTGTCCTGTCCGCCGGGTCCACGACGAGGCTTTGGCGGCCGGCGGCAGAAAGGGCGGCGCCCACGGCGAGGCCCGCCGGGCCTGCGCCCAGGATCATGACGTCGACCTTCATCCATGAGGAGATAACCCCCGAAACTACCTATGGCAATCTAACGCGGAATCGCCAAATCTGCCTCCATGCGGCCCGCCATCGCCTTGCTGCTGTTTCCGGCCCTGCTGGCCGCAGACACCGCCACGCTGAAGGACGGCACCTTCCTGCGCGGTCGCATCGAGCGGATCGTGGACGGCAGGCTGGAGATGAAGGTGCCTCTGCTCGGAGACGCGGTCCATCGCATCCCGCTTGATTCCGTCGAGTCTTTCGCGGTCGACGACGAGGTGCGGCTGAGCGACGGCGGGCCTGTCCGCCGCGGGCGCGTCTCGGCCGTGGGCGGACGGGCGGTGGCTTCCGGCTCGTCCGAGTCCGTCCCGCTCGACGCGCGCACCGAGCTCTGGCGGGACGCGGTGACCCGGCCCCATGAAGTTCTGCCCGTGCGCAAGTGGACCGCCCAGGCGGACCTTGATGTTTCCGGCCGCTCCGGGGCGACGACCGGCAGCGGGTTCTCCGCGGGCTTCATGGCGCGCGGGGAGTCCGCCGAGGACGTCATCACGGCCGGCGTGCGCACGATACGCACGACCGCGGGGACCCAGATCGCCGCGGACGACCTTCACGCCCAGCTGTCTTACGAGACCAATCCCGCCGAGGTGGCCTTCTGGTATCTGCGTACCGACACCGGGTATGACCACGCCCGTCAGGTCGATTTCCTCACCGTCAACACCTTCGGTCTCGGCTTCCGGGTGTTCCAGGATCCTCTGGGCAAACTGGACCTGAGGACCGGCGTGGGTCACCGCTACGAGACATACATGTCGGAACTCCAGCCCACCTTGTCCGCTCCCTCCGCCGATCTCGGCCTGCTGTTCGTCCGCGATTTCGGCTGGGTCGAATGGAACACGCAGATTGCGGCCGTTCCGTCCCTTGAAAGTTGGAATGACTACTATGTCAGGCACGAGACGTCTTTGGGTGTCTTACGAGGCCAGGGCCCCCTTTCTGTGCGCCTCGGAGTGACCCACGATTTGCGCGGCAATCCCGTCCCCCCGCAGGTCAGGTTGGGCACCGCCTATTTCATGCGATTGGTGTATGCTTGGAAATAGGCAGGTCATTTGTGCCTAAAAATAGGCACAAATGTTTAAAAAAGACCAAGTTGTTTATGAGTAACTCTCGGTGGACTGCGTGGCATAGGCGGTGCTTTTCTCATTTTCCCAGAGTTTCCATCCATGAGCACCAATCCCGCCCGCAGCGACGCCATCAAGGCCATCGCCTCACAGCCCCGCCTCCAGGGTTCGTTCGACTTCCGCAATGAGAAGATCGACCTGATCTACGGGCAGAACGTCTTCTCCCTCGACAAGATGGAGAAGCGTCTGCCGAAGGACGTCTTCAAGTCCCTCAAGTCCAGCATCGAGTCCGGCTCCAAGCTCGATCACGCCGTCGCCGACGTCGTGGCCGCCGCGATCAAGGACTGGGCTCTCGAGCGCGGAGCCACGCACTACGCCCACGTGTTCTACCCGCTGACCGGCACCACGGCCGAGAAGCACGACACCTTCTTCGAGCCGAACGGCACCGGCACCCTGGCGCAGTTCTCCGGCAAGGCGCTGATCCAGGCCGAACCTGACGCCTCCTCCTTCCCCAACGGCGGCCTGCGTTCCACTTTCGAGGCCCGCGGATACACCGCCTGGGACGTCACCTCCCCGGCTTACATCTTCGACACCGAGAACGGTTCCACCCTCTGCATCCCGACCGCCTTCGTGTCGTGGAAGGGCGAGGCCCTCGACAAGAAGACTCCGTTGCTCCGCTCCATGGCCGCGGTCAACAAGGCCGCCGCCCGCGTCCTCGCGCTGTTCGGCAAGAAGCACGGCTTCATCTCCGCCTCGTGCGGTCCTGAGCAGGAGTACTTCCTGATCGACTCGCGCCTCTACCATCTCCGCCCCGACCTCTACACCTGCGGCCGCTCCCTCTTCGGCGCCAAGCCCGCCAAGGGCCAGGAGTTCGAGGACCAGTACTTCGGCACCATCCCGGACCGCGTGCTCGCCTGCATGATGGAGAC
>CAIOPO010000041.1 GCA_903860195.1 uncultured Opitutia bacterium
CATGAAGCGCTGTTCTTCTACGCGGGCGAGGAACTGCACGCGGTCCGCTCGGGCGAGTGGAAGCTGCATTTCGCCCACCCTTACCTGACGAACCTTGCGGCGCCCGGCAGGGGCGGAAAGCCCTCGGGACACGGCACCTATGCGCCCCGTCCGATCACGGATTCATCGATGGACGCCATCGCCAGTCGACACGGGCAGAAGGTGGCCCGCCTGCCGCTCTCCCTCTTCAACCTGAGGGTAGATCCGGGCGAGACCAAGGACCTTTCCGCCGAGCGCCCCGAGGTCGTGGCCCGGCTCGGGCGGCAGGCGGAGGCGATCCGGGCTGAACTGGGAGACGGACTAACGGGGGTTTCCGGCACGGCCCGTCGTCCGGCCGGGCTCGAAACGGCCCGATAGTCATCTTTCAGATGGCATGCCTGCGGAAGGGGCTTTGATTGTCGTCATGCGTCCCCCCGCGCTGCTCACGGCCCTGCTGGCCGGCTGGCTGAGTGCGACCGTTGCCGCGGCCGAAACGGTCCGCGCCGAAGTCTCGCGCGACCTGTGGATCTCCTCCTTCCCCTCGGAACAGGAGGGGAACAACGGCGGATCCCCGAAGCTGAAGCTGAAAGGGACGCAGGAGTTCTTCCTCATCGACTTCGACCCTGCCCCGCTGAAGGGACGCAAGGTCACCCGCGCCGCCCTGCACCTGCACCTGGAGTCACCCTACGTCCTGGGCCGGACGACGGTCTCCACGGTCGCTCAGGAGTGGGTGGAGGGCAAAGGCAACGGCTACGCGAAGACGCCGGGCGCCACGAGCTTCCGCTGGGCCCGCACGGGAGAAAAGGCCTGGAGCGGGGACGGCAAGGACATCACCTCCGTCACGCTCGGTCTCTCCGGCACGATCTGGGGCTTCGGCGACCCTTCGCCGCCCGACGCCGACCGCTGGCAGGCGATCCCCATCGACCCGGCCGTGGTCCAGTCGCGCATCGACGGACGCAGCCACGGATTCTTCGTGATGGACGACGTGGGCAGCGAATACGAGCGCGACGGGGACAAGTTCACCTATCTGCACTTCCCCAACCGCTTCGTGGCGAGCCGCGAAGGGAAGAAGACGACGCGGCCCTACTTCACGCTCTGGCTGGAGGACGGACCCGCCACGGCCTCCGCCGCGCCAGCAGACCCGACACTCCCCATCATCCGCCCCGCGGAGCTGCCGCCCGTGCCGAAGTCGGAAGATTCCCCGACTTCGGTCAAGGCGACCGATGCGCTCGGTCTGCCGATTCCCGGGCTGAAGCTGTTCGGAGCTAAGGGCGAAGCGGTGACGATGCTGCTGGACGAAGCCCCGGAGTCGTTGTCCATCGACCTGCCCGTGCGCCGCTTCGAGGTGCTCAAGGTCGGCCCGCACGCCGATCCGCTCAAGGTTTCCGAAAAAGGCCGTCTGCTCGAGTTCCAGATCCCCAAGGACGCGCGACCGGGCGAACACCGGGGGACGCTCCGCATCGGCGGGCGCGAGGTCGGGTTCACCGTCATGGTCTGGAACTTCACCCTGCCCGACCGGCTCTCCTTCATCGCCCAGATGAACGGCTACGGGATGATGGACGGCGAGCGGGCGTGGTTCCGCCTCGCCCATGAGCACCGGCTGACGCTCAACGTGCTGACCTACGGATGGAGCGGCCGGGTGACCGCCGCGCCGAAGCTGAAGGCTGACGGCTCGTTCGACTGGACGGCGTGGGACGCGCGCTTCGGACCTCTCCTCGACGGCTCGGCCTTCGCCGACCTGCCG
>CAIOPO010000042.1 GCA_903860195.1 uncultured Opitutia bacterium
GCGTCGGCCTTGGCGGGCAGGCGCTGGGCGGATTCGGCGCCGAGGACGCGCGGAGCCGCGAGCGAGAGGGTGGCGGCGCCGGCGGCGCCGAGCATGCGGAGGAACTCGCGCCGGGCCAGAGGCTCGGGCAGGGAAAGGTCGAGTGCAGGATCGGGGCGGCTCATCGGTTCAGCGGACGGTCTGGAATTCAGGAAGCATGAAGACGGCCCACAGCAGGTCGGTCACGCCTGACTCGGCGGGAGCGTCCCCCACCATGCCGACGGCGACGGTGAGCTCGGCGGGCGAAGGCTCACGGCAGAGCGCGGACACGTACACGTGACGCGCCAGGCCGGCGGCCGAGTCCCACTTGCGGCGCAGGAGGTTGGCGGCGCCGCGTTCCACGAGCGCCGCGAGGGCCGTGCCGTTGGAGAGGTCGATGGCCTCGAGCGTGCTCAGCTCATTGGGACGCGTGGAGACGATCTGCTCGCGATTGGGACGCCCGAGCGTGCGCTGGAGCAGGTCGGCCTTGAGCAGCCCGGCACGGGGGCTGAGCAATGAGCCGCCGAGCGCGCCCGCGACCATCTGGTTCATCCTGGCCTCGGCCGAAGCCCAGGTTCCCGGCTGGTTCACGACCGCGGAAGGCTGCCATTTCGCGTCCTTGGGCAGGGAGCCGTCACGCGACGGGGCGGCCTCGGTCCACTGCCACTGGGAGGAGGTGGCGACGACCTGCTCGGCGCCGGAGGCCTGGACGTGCAGCTGGGCCCAGAAGGCGGCGGCGTTGGGCTTCGCTCCGGCGTTGCGGGCGAAGGCGACGACCTCATTGCGTCCGGCGCGCACGTTGGCAGTGACGTCCGCGAGCTGCGGATCGGTCCAGTTGTCCCCGGCGGCGACGCGCACGCCGTTGACCCAGAGCTCGAATTCGTTGTCGCAGGCCGCGACGACGAAGGCGCGCTTCACCGGGCCGCGCACGGTGAACTCACGGCGGAAGGTGCGCGTCTCGCCGGCGGCGGGCAGACGGGCGCGCTGGCCGGACATGTCATTGGACCAGACGGGCTGGGCCACGAGGCCGGCGGGCGGCGGCGTGCCGGCGGGAGCCCGGGTGACGGCGGCGTCGATCTTGCCCGGGAAGGCGCCGGTGACGCGCCAGACGGCGTCGACGAACTGCTCGGCGGTCAGCCGCTTGGCCCGCGGGCCGCGATAGACGTAGGCGCCTTCATCGGCGTCCGGAGCCAGCACCTCGGCCCGCGCACGGTAGGCTTCGGAAGTGGCGATGAAGGCCAGCACTGCGCGCAGGTCGTACTTCGACTCGACGAGGCGGTTGGCCAGCACGTCGAGGAGGTCCTGGTTCCAAGGTTCGGTCTGCATGGCGTCCACCGGATGCACGACGCCGCGCCCCATCAGCCGGTGCCAGAGCCGGTTGACGACGGTGCGCTGGAAGCGGCCGTTCTCGGGATGGGTCAGCAGGGCGGCGAGCTGGCGCAGGCGCTCCTCACGCGGCGCGGCGGGGTCGACCTGGCCGAGCTCAGGGAAGGGCCAGGCGGGCGAGGCCTGACGGCCGGTCGGGACGTCGCAGCGCACGAGCTCCATGGGCTTGGTCGAGTAGATCGCGGCGAGGCCGTAGGCGTCCTTCAGCTTCCAGCGGTCGACGAAGCTGTCGTGGCAAGAGGCGCACTTCATGTTGATGCCCAGGAACGCCTGGGAGACGCTCTGGGAGAACTGCAGCTGCGGCAGCTGCCCGGCGCTGACGGCGCCCCGCCAGACGATGCCCTTGGAGAAGCCCTCGCTGTCCGGCGAAGGCACGACGAGCTCGCGGACGAAGACGTCGTAAGGCTTGTTGTTGACGAGCGAGGCGTAAAGCCAGCCGGTGATCTGCTTGCGGCCGCCGTCGATGTAACCGGTGCCGGCGTAGTCGTTGCGCAGGAGGTCGTTCCAGAAGGACATCCAATGGTCGGCGTAATCGACGTCACGGGCGAGGAGCCGGCGCACGAGGCGCTCCCGCTTGTCGGGCGCGGGATCCGCCAGGAAAGCGGCGGTCTCCTCGGGCGTGGGCAGGAGGCCGATGAGGTCGAGCTGGGCGCGTCGGAGGAAGGCGGCGTCGGAGGCCGGCGCAGGGCGCGGGAGGCCGGCCTTCGCGGTCCAGGCGTCAAGCACGCGGTCGACCGGATGGGAACGTCCTTCCGCGGCGGCGGGCAGGGCCGGGACCCGCGGACGGAGAGGCGGCTCGTAGGCGGGCTTCTTGAAGGCGAAGCCTTCGTCCCACTTCATCCCTTCGGCGACCCATTCCCGCAGCTTGGCGGCCTCGGCCTCGGAGAGCCCCGGACCCTTGGGCGGCATGCGCTCGTCCTTGTCCTTGCTCACGACGACGGCGAGCAGATGGGAGGCGAGGTCTCCGGGCTTCACGACCGGACCGTCCTCGGATCCTTCGAGCAGCTCGGCCCGGGTGTTCATGGAAAGTCCGCCCTTCTTCTTGTCCCCGGTGTGGCACTCCGCGCAATGCTTGCGGAGGATGGGCACGACCTCGTGCGAGAAGTCGGCCGCCTTCGCAAGGGAGGCCGCGGCAAGCGCGAGCAAGACCGGGGAGAGTCTCATGAGCGGGCAGGATTGTCCGCTGTTCTGACCGCGGCAAGCCCGCGGTGTTTCCGCGGGAAGGCGGACGGGCAAGAAAAAGGGGCGCCCGGCGGCGCCCCTGTCAAAAGGACACGGAGGCCGCGTCAGGGGGCGAAAACGACGCAGGCCGCGGCGGGCGCCTCGACGGCCTGCTTGGTGTCGGTCAGCTTGCCGTCGCGGCCGATCTTGTAGGCGTTGAGCGTGCCCGACTTCTGCCCGGCGCAGACCAGCCAGCGGCCATCAGGGGTGAGGCCGAAGCCGCGCGGGGTGGCGGGCACGCCGAGGACATGCTGGATGAGGTCGAGCTTGCCGTCCTTGGCGACGGAGTAGACGGCGATGGAGTCGTGTCCGCGGTTCGAGACGTAGAGCGTCTTGCCGTCGGGCCGCACGAAGATCTCCGCCGTCGAGGCCCCCTTGGAATCGGCGCCCGCGGGCAGGGTCGGCAGAGTCTGCAGCTCCTTGAGGCCGCCGTTGCGCTCCACGGAGAAGACGGTGACCGAAAGCGCCATCTCGTTGTTCACGTAGGCGAACTTGCCGTTGGGATGGAAGGCGAGGTGGCGGGGGCCGGCGCCGGCGGCCACGCGGCCGGACTTGGGACGGTTGGCCTCCAGGGAACCCTTGGCGGGGTCTAACTTGAAGATGAAGATGTCGTCGGTGCCGAGGTCGGGCACGTAGGCGCGTCCGTTGGCAGGGTGCAGGTAGACGCCGTGGGCGTGGGGACCGGTCTGCCGCTGGGCGTTGGGTCCGCTGCCGACGTGCTGGACGGAGGCGCTGGCGGGAGCGAGCGAACCGTCCGCCTTCACGGGCAGGCAGGCGGTCGAGCCCGAGCCGTAGTTCACCACGATCACGTTCTTGCGCGCCGCATCCACCGCCAGGTGTGTGGGGCCCTTGCCCTTGGAGGACTCGGAGTTGAGGGGCCGGAGTCCGGCGCCCTCGACGGCGTAGGCGGCGACGGCGCCCTCCGCGCCTTCCGCCGTGCTGTAGAGGAATTTGCCGTCAGCGCTGAGCGCGAGATACGAGGCGGACTTGGCCTCGGCGACGACACGGGGGGCGGAAATCTTCCCCGACTTGCCGTCCAAGGAGGCGCGGAGGACGCCCTGGGCCTTGGGGCCGGAGGTGCCCACGTACATCACGTAGGAGCCGGGCGCGGCCTTGCCCTTGGGGGCGGCCTTCGCCTTGGGCGCAGGCTTGGTTTCAGGCGCGGAGACGGCGCCGGTCTTCGGGGCCTCCTGGGTCTGGCAGCCGGCGAGAAGCAGGACCAGGGCGGCGAGCGTGGCTTGAGGATTCTTCATGATGTCGTGGGTGTGAGAGAAGTTCAGCGGCCGTCCCACCAGCCGTCGACGCGCGCCTTCAGGGCGGCGACACGGGCGGGGTCGGAGGAGGCGAGGTCGCGCAGCTCGCGCGGATCCTCCCTCACGTTGAAGAGCTGAGGCGGCTCGGTCGCCCCGTTGATGCCGCTGGAGAAGATCGCCTTCCAGTCGCCGGACACGACCCAGCGGTAGCGGAGGCTGACGGCCGGCCGGCCCAGCTCCTGGATGTCGTGCGTCGAGTTGGAGCCGAACACTTCGGTCCGGGCGGCCAAGGCGGACTCATCAAGCAAATCGATGCCGTCCACGCCGTCGGGGACCGGAAGCCCGCAGAGCTTCAGCAGCGTGGGCATGAGGTCGACCTCACTGACGGGGCGGTCGACGGAGCCCGGCTTCACCTTCCCGGGCCAGGAGACCAGGATGGGGGTGCGCACTCCGCCCTCGTAGGGCGACTGCTTGGAACGGGGCGCGTAGCGGGAGTTGGTCTGGCTCTGGATCCAACCGTTGTCGGCGATGTAGAGCACGATCGTGTCCTGGGACATCCCCTCCTTCTCGATGAAGCCGCGGATCTCGCCGACGGTCTCGTCGAACCATTCCACCATGGCCCAGTAACGTGCCTGGTGGAGGGAGGGGGTCTTGTCGCGATACTTGGCCAGCAGACGCTCGGGCGGCGTGTGCGGATCGTGCGGCATCATCGGCGCATACCAGACGAAGAAGGGCTTCTGGTCCTTCTTGGCGCGCGCGATGAAGTCGGTGACGGGCGCGAGGGTCTTGCGGCCGATGTCGAGACCGTCGTCCCCGTGGCGGCCGCCCTTGGTCATCCCTTCGGTGAAGCCGCCGCGGCGGTAGTCGCCCAACCACCACTTGCCCGTCTGGAGACTGACATACCCCTTGGGGTCCAGCAGCCGGGGGAGATGAGGACTCTTTTCCCAGAGGGAGGTCATCTTCTCCCGTCCCTCCTGGAAGGACGGGTGGGCGTACTTGGACTTCCCCTTGCCCGCAGGGGGCAAAACAGGGTCGTTGCCGGTGATGCCGTGACGATGGGGGTGCTTGCCAGTCAGCAGTGAGGCCAGGCTGGGGCCGCAGAGGGAATTGACCACGTAACCCCGGGGGAAAACCCGGCTTTGCGCCGCCAAACGGTCAAGGTGGGGGGTATGGACGTCCTTGGACCCCATGAAGCCGTAGTCATACCAGGCATGGTCATCGGAAACGATCACCAGCACGTTGGGCGGGCGGTCACCCTCGGCTCGCAGTTCGGCGTGAAGAAGGACGGTCAAGGCCGCCGCCAGCAGGGGCAGGAATCTCATCGGGGTGCCAGCAGAAAGCCCAAGACGGCGAACTTGGCAAGCCCCCTCCCGGCCCCGGCCCCGTCCGCCCAAGGTCCGGCGGTCGGCCGTGAGGCGCCCGTTATAATCTTGTAGAAAACTTATGACGGACGAGCCCTTTGACTTCCGGAGGGGCGGGGGCATGATGGCGGCCTTCAGCCTTCCGGACGGCGACCCTCGAAAAAAAGTCCGCAGTGAATTTCACTGCCACGCAGGCACTTGCGAAAACCCGTCTCCGAAAACCCCGTTTTCCGGCCCCTTGGTTAGAGGCACTTTCCAATTCTCCATGATCCCGCTCATCCCGAAAAGCACCGCCACGAACGCCAACGCCAACCGTGAACCCCTCGGCTTCGCCGCCGACTTCCGCCGCCTCGCGCAACCCGACGAGCGCGACGGACTCTCCCGCTACATCAGCGAGGCGCTCGGCCACGAACGCCTCAGCGCGAAGGAGGAGCTGCGCCTCGGCCGCGCCATCGCCGCCGGCCGCAAGGGCGAAGAGATCCGCGGCAAGAAGGCCGAGGCGGCCCTCGACCGCCTGGCCGCCTGCAACCTGCGCCTCGTCTTCCACGTGGTGAAGGAGTTCTCCGTCGACCGCGCCACGCGGGAGGAGCTGCTCGCCGCGGGCAACCTCGGCCTGATGGTCGCGGCCCGCCGCTTCGACCCGACCTTCGGCAACCGCTTCAGCACCTTCGCCTACATGCACATCCGCAGCAAGGTGTTCGCCGCGCTCAACCAGGACCGGCGCGCGGTGCATCTGCCGCGCAACATCCACGAGAGCCTCTCCAAGCTGCGCGCCTGCCGCGACCTGCTCACCCAGCGGCTGGGGCGCGCGCCCGAACAGGAGGAGCTGGCCGACGGACTGGGGTGGACGCTGGAGCGCGTGGTGCAGCACCTCTGCCATGAGCAGTATCCGGCCTCGCTGGAGGCCCCGGTCGGCGAAGAGGACGGCCTGACGCTCGGGCAGACGCTGGCCGACGACTCCGCGGAGACTCCGGCCGAGGCCGCGGGCCGGTCCTCGGACGTCGAACGCGTCCGCCGGGCGATCGACAGTCTTCCCGAGCGCGAGGCCTTCGTCATCCGCATGCGCGAAGGCATCGGCGCGCCCGCCATGACGCTCGAGGAGATCGGCCGCAAGCTGGGCGTGACACGCGAACGCGCGAGGCAGCTCGAGCAGCGCGCCCGGCGCAGGCTCATCGAGCTGATGTCCTGACGTCATCGGACCGCGAATCTCCCCGCGGAGGGCCCGCGCCCTCTCCGGGGAGAAGATGCGGCCTTGGCGGGACCGGGGAAAAAGGTCATGGTCAAGGACGTGAAGCCGTCGTCGCGCCTCGCCCTGCCCCTGCTCGTCGCCGTCCTGGCGACGTCGGCCTCGGCGCAGGACCATGACGAATTCGAGGACCCGCCGATCAGCTACTCGGCCACGAAGCCCGCCGACGTCATCACGCGGCTGAACGCCGAGTTCGCGGCCCAGGCGGAGGAGATCCGCGGCTGGCCGGCGCGACGCCGCATGCGCTGGGTGCTGGAGAAATTGGAGGTGCCGGTCGAATCGCAGCTGCTGGTCTTCAGCAAGACCAGCCTCCAGCGCAACCTGATCGGCCCGGAGAACCCGCGGGCGCTCTTCTTCTCCGATGAGGCCTATGTCGGCTGGGTCCCGGGAGGCGGCATCGAGATCACGGTCTTCGACCCTGCCCTCGGAGCCACCTTCTACCTCCTGGACGCCCAGGAGAGTCCGCCCAAGCCGCTTTTCAACCGGAGTTCGGAGTGCCTGCTCTGCCACAAGCGTCATGAACGCACGCCCGGACTGCGGACGCGCTCGGTCTACCCGGACAGGAACGGCGAGCCGATGGTCGGGTCGGGAGGCTCGAACATCGAGCCCTCCACTCCGTACCGGGAACGCTGGGGAGGGTGGTATGTCACCGGATCGCCCGGATCGCTCCGGCACCGCGGAAACGTGACCGGACAGAAGGCCGAGGATTTCGACGGCGAGCAGGGCCTGTCCAGCCCGCTCGTCCCAGACCTCAAGGGAATCGTCGAGACGCGCCGGTATCCGCTCGGCACGAGCGACGTGGTGGCGCTGGTCATGCACGACCACCAGGTCCACGTGCACAACGTGATCTCCACGGCCAACCAGCAGGCGCGCATCGCCCTGCACCGCTGGCCCGCGATGCGCGCGGTGCTCGGCCTGCCCAAGGACGCGGCGCCCGCGGGCTCCTGCCTCGCGCAGCTGAACAGCCAGGCCGAACGGCTGATCGACGCCCTGCTCTGCCGAGACGAGGCGCCGTTCCCCGAAGGCGGCATCAAGGGTGACGGCGTGTTCCAGGGGGCTTACGCCAAGACGCGGAAGGCGGACTCCAAGGGCCGCGCCCTGCGTGAACTCGACCTGACGACGCGCCTGTTCAAATACCGCTGCAGCCCGTTGATCTACTCGAAGTCGTTCACCTGGCTGCCGAAGGAGCTGCGCGACCTCACGCTCATGAGGTTGTCCTCAGGCCTGCGTGCCGCCGAACCGCCCCCGGCCTTCGCGCACCTCCCCGCGGAAGAACGGAAAGCGATCCACGAGATCCTCACGGAGACGCTCGAAGGACTTCCGGCCGGCTGGCCGCGCTGAGCGGTTTGACGGGTTTTTTACTTTTCATCTTTTGCCATCCCTTCTCTTCCTGCGCTTGTGATGCGCGCGGATGGGCGCATCCTCGAAGGCGATGGTTCAGCTACCCCTACACCATCAGAACGGACTGCTTTTCATCGAGCTGTCCGCGCAGCGCTGGCTGCTGGACACCGGATCGGCCCTGAGCTTCGGTTCCGGCGCGCCCGCCTCCCTCGCGGGCAGACCTCTCACGATCCTCCCGATCCTGGCGCGGCCCGGCAAGCCGCTGCTCACCGGCCCAAAGTTCTCCCAAGGTCTTGGGCTCCCCTGCGCGGGGGTTCTCGGAATGGACGTCATCGGGCAGTTCGACTGGTCTTTCAACGCCGGCAAGCGCACCTGCAGGGTGACGGCCGAAGCCATGCCGCTCTCGGAACGGTCACTGGAGCTCCGGCAGGAAGGCCCGCTGCTTTCCGTGCCGGCCAAGATCCGGGACCAGGAGCGCCACCTCCTGCTGGCGAGCGGACAGCAGCTCTCCTATTTCGAGGATCAGCTGATCGAGACATTCGCCGGAGGCGGCAAGGCTCGGGACTACAACCCCTGCTTCATCGGCGGCTGGTACATGGCGGACACCTACCATGTGGCGGTAGGATTCGGAGCCGGACACGCCTCCGAAAGCCTGCGCTGCGGACGCCTGCCGCCTTCGCTGCGCAAGGACGCCGTCCCGTCGGGCTGCGACGGCTGCCTAGGGGCCGAATTCCTCGCGTCACACTTCTTCGCCTTCGCGCCGCGCCGTCGCCGGCTGGCCTACCTGACCACCGGCGACTGAGACGGCGAAGCTTCAGCGGGCGAGCTCGGCGAGCTTCTCGCGAATGGAGTCGGCCCAGATCTGGTAGCCCTTGGCGCTGAGGTGAAGGAGGTCGGGCATGACCTCCTTGGTGAGCTTGCCGTCCTCGATGAGGAACTTGGGGCCGATGTCGAAGTAATGGACCTTCTTGCCGTCATGCAGCTTGGAGATGATCGCGTTGACGGCCTTGTTCTTATCGCGACCGGGGTTGTTCTGCTCGCCGGCGCCGCGGGGGAAGATGGCGAGGAGGAGC
>CAIOPO010000043.1 GCA_903860195.1 uncultured Opitutia bacterium
AGAGCAACGAGTTCAACTTCATCGACTGACATGATCCTGCCCCCCATCAGCGACGTGAGCCGGCGTGAATTCCTCCGCCGCTGCGGCATGGGCTTCGGCACCCTCGCCCTTTCGTCCTTCCTCCAGCAGGAGGCCCGGGCGGCGCAAGTGAAGGTCGACCCCCTCCGTCCGCTCGCCGCGCGCCCCGCCCCGCTCCCCGCCAAGGCCAAGCGCGTCATCCACATCTTCGCCAACGGCGGGCCGTCGCACGTCGACACCTTCGACCGCAAGACCTCGCTGGACAAGTATCACGGCAAGCCCCTTCCCGGCGATTACATCGCCACGGAGCGGCGCACCGGCGCCGCCTTCCGTTCGCCCTTCACCTGGCGCAGATACGGCAGGAGCGGACTCGAGGTCAGCGAGCTCTTCGAGCGCACCGCCCAGCACGCCGACGACCTCTGCGTGATCCGCTCGATGAAGGCCGACGTGCCGAACCACGAGCCCTCGCTCCTGCTGATGAACTGCGGGGAGGCCCGCCAGATCCGCCCTTCGATGGGCTCCTGGGTCACCTACGGGCTCGGGACCGAGAACGAGAACCTTCCGGGCTTCATCACCCTGTGCCCGAACGGATTCCCCATCCAGGAGACGCAGAACTGGCAGTGCGGCTTCCTGCCCGGGGTCTATCAGGGCAGCTACGTCAACACGTCCCGACGGACCGCGGAAGAGCTCATCGAGGACATCCGCAACGGCGGACTTTCCCGGCCCGCCCAGCGCCGCCAGCTCGACCTCCTGGCCAAGCTCAACAGCGCCCACCGCGAGGCCCGGGGCGCCGACGCCGCCCTCGAGGCGCGGGCCCATTCCTTCGAGATGGCCTACCGGATGCAGCTCGAGGCGACCGACGCCTTCGACGTCAGCCGTGAGGACGAGAAGACCCGCGAGATGTACGGCGACACGGTCCTGGGACGGCAGTTCCTCATCGCCCGCCGACTCTCCGAACGCGGCGTACGCTTCATCCAGCTCTGGCACGGCGACGGGCAGCCCTGGGACAGCCATGACGACCTCGAAGTGCAGCACCGACGCCTCGCCCGCGAAGCCGACCAGCCCATCGCCGCCCTGCTGACCGACCTCAAGCGCCGCGGCCTGCTCGACGAGACGCTCGTCATCTGGGGCGGCGAGTTCGGCCGCACCCCGACCGTCGAACTGCCCACCCCGGGCTCCAACCAGGGCAAGATCAACGGCCGCGACCACAACAACCACGGCTTCACCATGTGGATGGCCGGCGGCGGCGTGAAGGCCGGCCATGTCCATGGAGCCACCGACGAGTTCGGCTTCAAGGCGGCGGCCGACGTCGTCCACGTGCACGACCTGCACGCCACCATCCTGCGCCTCCTCGGCTTCAATCACGAGGAGTTCACCTTCCATCACGCCGGTCGCGACTACCGCCTCACGGACGTGCACGGCAGGATCGTGCAGTCGCTCATCGCCTGACATGCGCCTCGCCGCCCTCCTGCTCACGGCCGCCCTGCCCTTCGCGGCGGCCGCCGAACCCCGCGTCCTCAAGGACATCGCCTACCGCGACCCGGTGGTGACGCCCGACGCCTACGCGAAGGAACGCTGCAAGCTGGACCTGACCCTTCCCGGCGACGACGCCAAGGGCTTCGCCACCTTCGTCTGGTTCCATGGCGGCGCCCTCAAGGCGGGCTCCAAGGACGATCCGCGCGAACACTGCGCCGCGATCGGCGCCAGCTTCGCCCGGGCGGGCGTGGCCTTCGTGGCCGCCGACTACCGCCTCTCGCCCCGGGGCAAGTATCCCGACTACGTCGACGACGCCGCGGCCGCCTTCACCTGGGCCGTGCGCAACATCGCGACGCACGGGGGCGACCCGCGCAGGGTCTACATCGGCGGCCACTCGGCCGGCGGCTACCTCGCGCTGCTCGTCGGCTTCGATCCGTCCCGCCTCCGCCCCCACGGACTGAGCCTGGGCGACGTCGCCGGCATCGCGCAGGTCAGCGGACAGGTCTTCACGCATTACACCGTCCGGGAGGAACGCGGCATCTCCAAATACAAGGTCATCGCCGACGAGGCCGCTCCCTGCTTCCACATCCAGCGCGCGCTGCCTCCGGTTTTCACCGTTTACGCCCAGAAGGACATGCTCGGCCGGGCCGAGGAGAACCAGTTCATGGTGGCGATGCTGAAGTCCGCCGGCCATGCCGAGAACTATTCGCTGCGAGTGGACGACCGCGACCACGGCAGCGTCGGACACAGTCTCCGGAACGACGACGACCCCGCCCGCCTGGCGATCATCAACTTCATCCGCAAGACCTCCGCCAACCGCTGACCATGTCCTTGCGATTCCTGCTCCTGTCCGCGGCCGCCGCGCTCTCCGCCGCCCCGTCGGACCCCATGTCGGAAACCGCGGACCTCATCGTCTACGGCGGCACCTCCGCCGGCGTGATCGCCGCGGTGCAGGCGAAGAAGATGGGGCGCTCGGTGATCGTCGTCGGCCCTGACGTCCACCTGGGCGGCCTCTCCAGCGGCGGACTGGGCTACACCGACACGGGCAACAAGGCCGTCATCGGCGGACTCGCCCGCGACTTCTACCATCGCATCTGGAGCGAATACCAGACGTCCGACGCCTGGAAGTGGCAGAAGCCCTCCGAATACGGCGGCAAGGGACAGGGCACCCCCGCAGTAGACGGCGCGAACCGCACGATGTGGATCTTCGAACCCTCGGTCGCCGAACGGGTCTTCGAAGGCTACGTGAGGGAGTTCGGCATCCCGGTGCGACGCGACGAGTGGCTCGACCGGAGCAAGGGAGTCGTGCGCAAGGACGGACGCATCGTCTCCATCGCCATGCTTTCCGGACGGACCTATTCCGGGGCGATGTTCATCGACGCCACCTACGAGGGGGACCTCATGGCGGCCGCCGGAGTCTCCTACCACGTCGGACGCGAAGCCAATGCCGTCTACGGCGAGGAATGGAACGGCAACCAGGTCGGCATCCTCCATCATCGGCATCACTTCGGCGCCGTGAAGCGTCCCATCAGCGCCTACAAGGTGCCGGGCGACCCGTCCTCCGGACTGTTGCCGCGCATCTCCGCCGAACCCCCCGGCGTCCGCGGCGAAGGCGATCGCCGCGTCCAGGCCTACTGCTACCGCTGGTGCGCCACCGACCACCCTGACAACCGCGTGCCCTTCCCCAAGCCGCCGGGCTACGATCCCGCGCAGTATGAGCTCCTGGCGCGCGTGTTCGAGGCCGGCTGGCGGGAGACCTTCCACAAGTTCGACGACATCCCCAACCGCAAGACCGACACCAACAACCACGGCCCGTTCAGCTTCGACAACATCGGGATGAACTACGACTACCCGGAAGCATCCTACGAGCGCCGCCGGGAGATCCTCGCGGAGCATCGCACCTACCAGCAGGGGCTGCTCTGGTTCCTGGCCAATGACCCCCGGGTGCCGGAGGACGTCCGCAAGGAGGCCAACCGCTGGGGCCTGCCCAAGGATGAGTTCACCGACAACGGCCACTGGCCCCACCAGATCTACGTCCGCGAGGCGCGGCGCATGGTCGGCGCCTACGTGATGACCGAGAACGAGCTCAGGAAGCGGAAGCCCACTCCGGACTCGGTCGGCATGGGAAGCTACACCATCGACTCGCACAACGTGAGGCGCTACGTGACCCCCGAAGGCCACGTCCAGAACGAGGGCGACATCGGGGTCGGCATCACGCCCTACGCCATCGCCTTCGGCTCCCTCGTCCCCAAGGCGTCCGAATGCGCCAATCTGCTCGTCCCCGTCGCCTGCAGCGCAAGCCACATCGCCTACGGTTCCATCCGCATGGAGCCTGTCTTCATGATCTTGGGGCAGTCGGCCGCCACCGCCGCGGTCATGGCCATCGACGCCCGGTCCTCGGTGCAGTCCGTGCCCTACCCCGCCCTCCGCGAAAGACTTCTCAAGGACGGCCAGGTCCTCGACTTCTCCGGACCCGAGAAGCCCTCGAAGTCCGCCCGCTCCGCCAAGGACGTCCCCGGAGTGACCGTGGACGACGAGGAGGCGGTGCTTTCAGGAGAATGGCTCGCGAGCTCAGCCAACGCCGGCTTCATCGGATTCGGATACCGTCATGACGGCAAAGGGGCGGCGCCCATGTCGGCCAAGTTCATCGCCCGCCTGTCCGAAGCCGGCCGGCACGAAGTGCGCCTCTCCGTCGTGCCCAACGCCAATCGCAGCAAGAACGCGCTCGTCCGTGTCGTCCACGCCGGGGGCGTGGCCGAACTCCGGGCCGACCTGACCGGTCAGGGCGCCAAGGACGGCTTCATCTCCGTGGGCGTCTTCGAATTCAAGGCCGGCCAGGCGGAAGTGACCGTCAGCAACGAAGGCGCGTCCGGCTACGTGCTGATTGACGCAGTGAACTGGCGCAGGGAGTGAGGCCAATCGCCCAGGGCCCTCGCACCGTGCGGCCTTGAAATCCGGAAGGAAATGCGTGTCCTGAAAGCATGAGCCGCACCCCGCTCCTCCTCGCCGCGCTCACGCTGGCCGCGAACGCCCCGGCCGAAGACGTCGTGCGCTTCAACCGGGACATCCGTCCGATCATGTCGGACACCTGCTTCCACTGCCACGGCTTCGATCCGAAATCCCGCAAGGGCGACCTCCGCCTCGACATCCGCGAGGAGGCGCTTAAAGCCGGCAAGAGCGGCGAGACCGCCATCGTTCCCGGCAAGCCCGAGCAGAGCGAGATCATCAAGCGCATCTTCTCCGAGGACCCCGATGACGTCATGCCCTCCAAGGAGGCGCACAAGACCCTGACCCCGGCGCAGAAGGAGC
>CAIOPO010000044.1 GCA_903860195.1 uncultured Opitutia bacterium
ACCCCTTCGTCTACTTCCTCCGCTACTACCTCGTCCGCCGCATGTTCCTCTGCGGCTGGCCGGGCTTCATCACCGCCGCCAACGCCGCCGTCTACACCTTCCTGTGCGAGGCCCGCCTCTGGCAGGATCACAATGCCCGCGACGCCGTGGAGGACGATCGGCGGGCCAGCGGCCTCTGATCCGTGCGCCTCTTCCACACCCATTTCGGACGGGACGGCGGCGCCGAACGCTTCTTCGTCAGCCTCGTCAACGCGCTCGCCGAAGCGGGCGTCGAGCAGACGCTACTGATCCGTCCGGGGCGTTCTTGGCGCGGCCAGCTGCCCGCCTCGGCCGAAGTGCACGAGGGACTGCCGCGGCTGCTCACGCCCTCACGCTTCCTCCTGCCCTGGAAGTTCGGCCGTCTCCTCCGCGCGCAGCGTCCCGCCGGCGTCCTCGCGTGGATGCCGCGCGCGGCCGACTTCATGCCCGATTGGAAGGGCGGCCTGCGCGCCGCGCGCCTCGGGGACTATCCGACCTCGCTCAAGCACTTCCGCAACGTCGACGTGCTCGTGTGCAACACGCCGGGCATCGCCGAGCACGTGAAGGGCCTCGGCTGGAAGCGGCCCGTGCGCGTGATCTCCAACTTCACCCTCGTGAAGCCCGCGGCGCCGGCGCCGCGCGAGGCCCTCGGCGCGCCCGCCGGCCGGTTCACCGTCCTCGGCGTCGGACGCTTCGTGCGACGCAAGGGCTTCCACACGCTCATCGCGGCCCTGCGCGACGTGCCGGAGGCCCACGTCTGCCTGCTCGGCGAGGGCGAGGAGGAGGGCAACCTGCGCCGTCAGGCCGCCGAACTCGGCGTCGCCGACCGCGTGCGCTTCGCCGGCTGGCAGCCCGACCCCGCGCCCTGGCTCGCGGCGTGCGACGTCTTCGTGATGCCCTCGGTGCACGAGCCGCTCGGCAACGTCATCCTCGAGGCCTGGGGCGCCGGCGCCCCGGTGGTCTCCTCGCGATCCGAGGGCCCGAGCTGGATGATGCGCGACGGCGAGGACGGGCTGCTCTTCGGGCTCGAGGACGCCGCCGGCCTCGCCGCGGCCCTCCGCCGTCTCCGCGACGACCCCGCGTTGCGCGCGCGGCTCGTCGAGGGCGGCCGGCGCACGCTGGACGCCAGCTTCTCCCGGGCCGCGGTGACGCGCGCCTACGTCGACCTCTTCACCCGCCCCCTCACCGACTGACATGGCCTCCCCGTTCCGCAACCTCAAGTCCGCCTTCCGCCGCCTCACCGGCGCGAAGACGGTCACCCTCGACGGCGTGACGGTCACCACCGATCCCGCGGTCGTCAGCCGCCAGGTGCGCTCCGGCATCTTCAAGGAGACTTACGAGGAGCCCGAGCGCATCCTCATCCGCGAGGGCGTGCGCGCCGGGGACCGCGTGCTCGAGGTGGGCGGCGGCGTCGGCTTCGTCAGCCTCCTCTGCGCCCGCATCGTCGGCGCCGACAACGTCCTCACCTACGAGGCCAATCCCTCGATGCAGAAGGTGATCCGCGCCAATTACGCCCTCAACGGCCTCGAGCCGCGCCTCCGCGGCCGGGCCCTCACGGCCAAGGGCGGTGAGGTCACCTTCTTCGTCAACGACAACATCATCTCCAGCAGCGTCTACGAGCGCGACGGCGGCCGCGCCGTCACCGTGCCTTCCGACGCCATCGACGCCGCCCTGGCCGAGTGGAAGCCCACCGTCCTGGTCATGGACGTCGAGGGCGCCGAGGTCGACATCCTCACCGCCTCGACCCTGCCGGGCCTCCGGCGCATCGTCCTCGAGCTGCACCCCCACGTCGTCGGCGCCGACGCGGTCGCCCGCCTGCGCGCCCACCTCTCCGGCCTCGGCTTCCACGAGGTCCGGGCGGTGCAGAAGTCCTCGTTGTTCAGCCGCGGCGGCTGAGGGCGTTCAGCGCGGACCGTATTTGCGCGGCGCCGGTGCGGAGGGCGCCTGCGCCTCCACCTGCACGCCGAGGCAGGCCGGATGCCGGCCGAACTCGCCGTAGCTGGCGAAGTCGAACCGCGTGCTCATGCCCCGCGCGGCCTCGGCGACCAGCACGCGCCCGTCCGCCTGGACGAAGCCCACCTGCACGATCGTCGGACCGTCGACCCGGCGCGCGTGGCCGACCAGGCGCTCCATGAAGTCGCCGGCCTCCGGGCCGGGCTTGAGCGCGAAGAGCACCTTCTTGAGGAGCGCGGGCGCGGTGCGGAGGGGCCGGACGGCGTGGGCGTTGACCATCCACTCCTCGCGCTCCTCGCGGAAGACCAGCCGCGCGTCGACGATGACGTGCGAGCCGTCCATGAGCAGCGGCAGTTCGCCCTCCTTGAGCGCCGCCGCCGCCTCGTAGGCGTCCGAGAACATCATCACCGGCACGGTGGCCGAGCGGGTGGCCACCTGGAAGAGCGCCCACGGCCGGTTGTCCTTCTTCGAGATCTTCTTCTCGAGCATGCTGACGATGCCGCAGAGGCGCACCGGGTGGCGCTCCTTGCGGTCGAGTTCGAGACGCTCGGGCGGGCCGGCGAGGGTGGCCACCGCCTCGTCCAGTCCGTGGTAGTCGGCGAGCGGGTGCCCGCTGAGGTAGAAGCCGAGCAGCTGCTTCTCGCCGTTGAGCTTCTCGAGCTTGGCCATCGGCGGCGAGCGGCGGATGATGAGGTCGGCCTGGCGCACGTCGCCCGCGGCGTCGTCGGCCAGCATGTCGAAGAGGCTGCCCTGGCCGGAGGCGCGCTCCTTGCGCTCGGTCGAGTGGTGGCGGCGGACCGACTCCACGGAGTCGACCAGGTGCTGCCGGTCCTCGCCGGTGCCGTCGAAGGCGCCGGCGCGGATGAGGCAGTCGAGCGTGCGCGCGTTGACGTCCTGGTCGCCCATGCGGGCGACGAAGTCGGAGAAGTCGCGGAAGGGCCCCTGCTTCGCGCGCTCGGCCACGATCGCCCGCGCGGCCACGTCGCCCACGCCCTTGATGGCGCCGAGGCCGAAGCGGATGGCGTGGTCGGCGGGCACCGGCGTGAAGTCGGTGTCGGAGAGGTTCACGTCCGGCCCCAGCATCTTGAGCCCGATGGCCTCGGCCTCGCCGACGAACTCGGCGAGCTTGTCGGAGTTGCCCTGCTCGGAGGTGAGGACCGCCGACATGAACTCGACCGGATAGTTGGCCTTGAGGTAGGCCGTGCGCCAGGAGAGCACGGCGTAGGCGGCGGAGTGCGACTTGTTGAAGCCGTACTCGGCGAACTTCTCCAGGATGGCGAAGATCTCCTCGGCCTTCTTCCGCTCGATGCCGTTGGCCGCCTTGGCGCCCTCGACGAAGATCGAGCGCTGCTGCTCCATCTCCTCCTTGATCTTCTTGCCCATCGCGCGCCGGAGCATGTCGGCGCCGCCGAGGGTGTAGCCCGCGACGACCCGGGCGGCCTCCATCACCTGCTCCTGGTAGACCAGGATGCCGTAGGTCTCCCGCGCCACCTTCTCGAGCAGCGGGTGCGCGTACTTGACCGTCGAGGGGTCCTTCTTGCCGCGCACGTAGTCCGGGATGAACTGCATCGGGCCGGGACGGTAGAGCGCGATGAGCGCCACGATCTCGTCGATCGAGGAGATGCTGAACTGGCGGCAGAGCGACTGCATCCCGCCGGATTCGAGCTGGAACACGCCGACCGTGCGGGCGTCGTTGAGCAGCGCGTAGGTCTTCGGGTCCTCGAACCCGACCTTCTCGATGTCGAAGTCCGGCCGGTCCCGGTGACGGCGCACGAGGCGCTGGGCGTCGTCGATGACGGTCAGCGTCTTGAGCCCGAGGAAGTCCATCTTCAGCAGGCCGAGCTTCTCGACCGGGTCCTTGGCGTACTGCGTGGTGAGGTCGCCTTCCTGCACCGTGACCGGGATGATGTCGGTCAGCGGACGGTCGGCGATGATCATGCCGCACGCGTGCTTGCCCGAGTTGCGCACCATGCCCTCGATGACGCGGCCCGTCTCGACGATCTCGGCCGCCTGCGGGTTGGCCTCGACCTCGGCGCTCAGCTCGGCGGACTTCTTCAGGGCGTCCTCGAGCGAGATGTTGATGTCGTCGGGCACCAGCTTGGCCAGGCGGTTGGTCTCGACGAAGGGCAGGTCGCGGATGCGGGCCAGGTCGCGCACGACCATCTTGGCCCCGAAGGTGCCGAAGGTGATGATGTTGGCCACGCGGTCCTCGCCGTATTTGCGCCGCACGTAGCCGACGACCTCGTCGCGCCGGCGCATGCAGAAGTCGATGTCGAAGTCGGGCGCCGACACGCGCTCGGGGTTGAGGAAGCGCTCGAAGAGCAGGCCGAAGCGGATGGGGTCGATGTCGGTGACGCGCAGGCAGTAGGCGACGATGGAGCCCGCGCCCGAGCCGCGGCCGGGCCCGACGGGGATGTCCTGGCGGCGGGCCCAGTCGATGAAGTCCCAGACGATGAGGAAGTAGTCGACGAAGCCCGTGCCGGCGATGACGCCCAGCTCGAAGTCCACGCGCCGGCAGAGCTCGGCGGGGCTGGCGCGGCCGGGCCCCGGGGCCCGCTCGTCCTTCCAGGCGGCGGGGTCGTCGTAGTCCACGCCGTAGCGCTCCTTCAGCCCGCGCTTCACCTGCTCGAGCAGGTAGGAACCGTTGGCGCGCATCTTGTCGCGCGCGTCCGCGTCGACCCGGAAGGAGGCCTCCTTGCCCTGCGCGGCCAGCAGCCCGTTCTTGAGGCGCTCGTAGTCGTCGAGGATGGCGTCGAACTTCGCCGCCGGCTTCGGCCGCACCTCGGGCGGGAAGACGTACACCGGGTAGTTGTTCTGCCCCACGGGCAGCTTCACGTCGCACATCTCCGCGATGGCGACGGTGTTGGTGACCGCCTCGGGGACCTCCGCGAAGACGCGGCGCATCTCGGCCTCGCTCTTCAGGTAGAATTCGCGCGCGGGGTAGCGCATGCGGCGCTCGTCGGCCAGGCGGGCGCCGGTCTGGATGCAGAGCATCGCGTCGTGGGCGGTGGCGTCGCCGGCCTCCACGTAGTGCACGTCGTTGGTGGCGACGACGCGGAGGCGGAACTCCTCGGCCAGGCGCAGGAGGGGCGCGATGATGCGCTTCTGCTCCTCGATGCCGTGGTCCATGATCTCGATCACGAAGTTCTCGCGGCCGAAGATCTCGACGAGGCGCCCGCAGGCCTTGCGCGCGCCCTCGTAGTCGTCCTTGAGCAGGTGCTGCGGGATGACGCCCTGCAGGCAGCCCGAGAAGCCGATCAGGCCCTCGGCATGCGCGGCGAGCTGCGTCAGGTCGGTGCGCGGCTTGTAGTGGAGCCCGCGGACGTGGGCGTCGGAGACGAGCTTGGTGAGGTTCTGATAGCCCTTGAAGTTCCGGGCCAGGACGCCCATGTGGTAGTAGCGGTGCTCGCGCCGGTCGGGCTTGTCGGTGAGCGCGTGGTCCCAGACCAGATAGAGCTCGCAGCCGAGGAGCGGCTTGAGCTTCACGTCGCCCTTGGAGCGCTGCTTGGCCTCGTTCCAGAAGTCGAAGAGGCCGAACAGGTTCCCGTGGTCGGTGATCGCCACCGCGCGCATGTTCATGTCGCATGCGCGCGCCATCAGGCGGTCGATGCGGCTGCAGCCGTCCAGCATGCTGTAGTCCGTGTGGACGTGCAGGTGGACGAAGTCGCGGCTCTCGTGCTCGGCGGCCATGCTGGGGAGGGCCATCCTAGGGACGCCCGCGGGGGATGGGGAAGGGCAAAGGGCCGCGCCGGCGGCCCCGGCTCACCTCACCTTGAGGAAGGTCCGCTTGCCGGCCTGGATGACCAGCTCGCCGGCGGGCCGGGCGACCTTCTGGGCCGGATCGGAGACCTTATCGTCGCCGAGACGCACGGCGCCCCCCTCGACGAGGCGGCGGATCTCCTTCTTGGAGGGGAACAGTCCGGTCGCCGCCAGGAGGTCGACGATGCCGACCTCGGCCGCGCCGCCCGCCAGGGCGTCCCAGGCGAACTCGGGCATGTCGCTGCGCACGCCGCCCTTGGAGAAGACGTTTTCGAACTCGGCGCGTTCCTTGGCGCCCGCGCCCGCGCCGTGGAACTTGTCCGTCAGGCGCGTGGCGAGCTGCTTCTTGGCTTCCATCGGATGGCCGGCCTTGAGGGCGGCGAGTTCTTCAGGCGTCGAGAGGAGCAGGAGGTCGTAGTAGACCCACATGGTGGCGTCCGGGATCGACATGATGCGGCCGAACATGTCCTTCGCGCCGTGGTTGAAGGCGATGTAGTTGCCGAGGGACTTCGACATCTTCTTCTCGCCGTCGAGGCCGACGAGCAGAGGCATGCCGAGCACGGCCTGCGGGGGCTGGCCGTGCTGCTCCTGGAGGTCGCGGCCGACGAGCATGTTGAAGAGCTGGTCGCTGCCGCCGATCTCGATGTCGGCCTTGAGCTCGACGGAGTCATGGCCCTGGAGCAGCGGGTAGAGGAACTCGACGATGGAGATCGGGACGTTCGCGGCGTGGCGCTTGGCGAAGTCGTCCCGGGCCAGCATCTGCGCCACGGTCATGCGGCGGCTCAGCTGCAGGGCGTCGAGGAAGGACATCTTGCCGAACCACTCGCTGTTGCGGCGGACTTCGGTCTTCTGCGGGTCCAGGATGCGGAAGGCCTGCTCGAGGTAGGTCTTCGCGTTCTCCTCGATCTCGGCCTCGGAGAGCACCGGCCGGGTCTCGGACTTGCCCGTGGGGTCGCCGATGCGGGTGGTGTAGTCGCCGATGATGAGCACCGCCTGGTGGCCCAGGTCCTGGAACTCCCGCAGTTTCTGGAACACCACCATGTGGCCGAAGGTCAGGTCGGGCCGGGTGGGGTCGACGCCCAGCTTGACGCGCAGGCGGCGGCCTTCCTTGAGGCGCTTCAGCAGGTCGTCCGCGCCGATCAGTTTCTCGGTTCGGGCGCGCATCCGCTGCAGCTGCTCCTCGGGGGACATGCGTCCAATGTTCCCGAACCCGCCCCGGGGGGAAGTCCAAACTGGCGCCGGCCGGAGCCGCCCTCTCTTGCCCTTCACCGGGTTCCCGCCCTAATGGTGGCATGGACTTCGTCCGGGAGCTCAGCGAATACGTGCGTCACGCCAGCGTCTCGACCGACCCGGCCTTCCGCGCCGGCATGGAGGGCGCCCGCGAGCATTGCTGCGCGCTGCTGAAGTCCGCGGGCCTCGAGGTCGAGGTCGTGCCGACGCCGCTCCATCCGGTGGTGATCGGCCGGCGTCGCGGTCCCGCGGAATGGCCCCACGTCGTGCTCTACGGACATTACGACGTGCAGCCCGCCGACCCGCTCGAGCTCTGGACGACGCCGGCGTTCGAGCCCGCCGTGCGCGACGGCCGCATCTGGGGCCGCGGCACCGCCGACAACAAGGGGCCGCACCTGGTCGCCATCGCCGCCCTCGCGGAACTCCTCCGCCGCCGGCCCGACCTGCCGCTGCGCGTCACCTTCATCGTCGAGGGCGAGGAGGAGATCGGCTCGCCCAGCTTCCCCGAGTTCCTCCACGCCCGCAAGGCCGAGCTCGCCGAAGCCGACTGCGTCATCCTCTCCGACACCGCCAGCCCGAGCCCGGACCAGATCGTCATCACGACCGGACTCCGCGGCCTCGTCGGCCTGGAGATCGGCCTCGTCGGACCGAAGTCCGACCTCCACTCGGGGCTCTTCGGCGGCGCCGTGTACAATCCGATCCAGGCGCTCACCGAGCTCTGCGCCTCGCTCCACGACGCCGACAACTCCGTGGCGGTCGAGGGCTTCTACGACGGCGTCGAGCCCCCCGCCCGCTGGGAGCGCGAGGAGCTGCGCCGCTACCCGCTTTCGGAGGACGACTTCCGCCGCTCGCTCGCGGTCGACGAGCTCCACCCCGGCCCCGGCATGGACGGACTCGAGGCCGTGCGCTTCGGCCCGACGCTCGAGTTCAACGGCATCGGCGGCGGCTACCAGGGCGCCGGCACCAAGACCGTCATCCCGTCCCGCGTCTTCGCGAAGGTCACCTGCCGCCTCGTGCCCGGCCAGGATCCGGCCGACATCTTCCGCCGCGTCTCGGAGGCCGTGCGCGCCCGCGCTCCCAAGGGCGTGCGCGTCGAGATCCGCGAGATGCAGGGCAACCCCGCCTACTTCGTGTGCCCGCCCGACCGGCCCAACACGCCGGCCGACCAGAACCCCGTGCTGGCCCGCGCGTTCCGCGAGGCCGACCGCGCGGTCGCCGAGGCCTTCGGCCGCCCTCCGCTCTACCTCCGCGAGGGCGGCAGCGTGCCCATCATCGGCGACATCCGCCGCGAGACCGGACTGGACTCCGTGATGATCGGCCTGTTCACGCCGGAGTCCCGCCTCCACGCGCCTGACGAGAACTTCGAGCTCAAGATGGCCGAGCGCGCGGTGAAGGCCTACGGCCTGCTGCTGGAGCGTCTGGCCGGCGCCCCCCGCCGCTGACCGCATGGCCTCCCGCACGGTCAGGCTCGCCGCCGACACGCTCACTCGGGAGGACATGGGCGCGCTCGCGGACTGGTTGCGCACCGGGCCGCGCGTCACGATGGGCCCGCTGACCGCGGAGTTCGAGCGCCGCCTCGCCGCCTGGCTCGACGTGCCGCACTGCGTGATGGTCAACAGCGGATCGTCCGCGAACCTGCTCATGGCCCAGGCGCTCCTGGAGGACGGCCGGCTCCGCAACCGCAAGGTGGTCGTGCCCGCGGTCTCCTGGGCGACGACGCTCGCCCCCTTCATGCAGCTCGGCTTCGAGTGCCTGCTCTGTGACGCCGGCCCCGACGACCTCGGCGTCGACCCGGCGCGGCTCGAGGAGATCCTCCGGCGGGAGTCCCCCTCGCTGCTCATCCTCGTGCACGTGCTCGGCCGGCCCAACCGCATGGAGGAGATCCGCGCGCTCTGCGGCCGGCACGGATGCCTGATCATCGAGGACGCCTGCGAGGCCCTCGGCTCCGAGCATCGCGGCCGCAAGGCCGGAGCCCTCTCGCTCGCTGGCTCCTTCTCGTTCTATTTCGGCCATCACATCTCGACCGTCGAAGGCGGCGCGGTCGCGGTGGCCGACCCGAAGCTGCACGCGGTCCTGCGCGCCGTGCGCTCGCACGGCTGGTCGCGTGACGTGCCCGAACCCTTCCGTTCTGACTGGCGTCGCGAGCACGGCACGGACGAGTTCCGGGAGCTCTACACCTTCTACCACGCGGGCTTCAACGTCCGCCCCACCGAGCTGAACGCCTTCCTCGGCCTGCGGCAGCTGGAGCGCCTGCCCGAGGTCACCGCCGCCCGTGAGCGCAACTTCCGCCTCTACCGCGAGGCGCTGCCGGAATTCTGGTGCCAGTCCGGCGAGGGCGGTCCCGTCTCGAGCTTCGCCTACGGGACCTTCGTCGCCGACCGCGCCGAGACCGCCCGGCGCCTCGCCGAGCACGGCGTCGAGTGCCGCCCGCTCGTCTGCGGGTCCATGGGCCGCCAGCCCTTCTGGATCCGCCGGCACGGCGTCACCGCCCTGCCGGTGGCCGACAAGGTCCACGACCACGGACTCTATCTGCCCAACCACGCCGGTCTTTCCTCCGAGGACATCGCGCACGTGGCGGACGTCATGCGGCGCTTCGCCCGGCCTTATTGAAGGCGGGCAGGCCCGTAAAAAGCCCACTTTGGGCCGAATTGGCCCGGCCGCGGGCGGTTTTCGCCTTTCGCCGGAGCCGCCCAGCCGCCAACCTCCTGACCTCCACGCCATGGCCGTATTCCGCAAGCGCACCCACACCCCGACTCCGAAGAAGAAGGACATTCCGGCGGGGCTCTGGACCAAGTGCCCCTCCACCGGGGAGATGGTCTACACCAAGGACCTGGAGGCCAACTGGAACGTCTTCCCCGTCTCCGGCTACCATGACCGCCTGCCGGCCCGTCGTCGCGTGGAACTGCTCATCGACGAGGGCACCTGGAAGGAGACCGACGCGCGCCTTTCCTCCCGCGACCCGCTCAAGTTCACCGCCGGCGGCTCCTACCCGGAGCGCGTCGCCCAGCACCAGAAGAAGTCGGGGCTCCGCGACTCCGTGATCTGCGGCCACGGCCGCATGGACGGGCTCCCCGTCAGCCTCGCCGTGATGGACTTCGCCTTCATGGGCGCCTCCATGGGCTCGGTCGCCGGCGAGAAGGTCACCCGCGCCATCGAGCGCGCCCTGAAGATGAAGTGCCCCTGCGTCGTCGTCTGCGCCTCGGGCGGCGCCCGCATGCAGGAGGGCATCCTCTCCCTCATGCAGATGGCCAAGACCTCCGCCGCGCTCGCGCGCCTGCGCGAGGCCGGACTGCCTTACGTCGCCGTGCTCACCAATCCCACGATGGCCGGCGTCATGGCCAGCTACGCCACCCTCGGCGACGTCATCGTGGCCGAGCCGGGCGCCCTCATCGGCTTCGCCGGCGCCCGTGTCATCAAGGAGACCACCAACCAGGACCTGCCCGACGGCTTCCAGACCTCGGAGTTCCTGCTGAAGCGCGGCCTCATCGACATGATCGTCGAACGCAAGGAGATGAAGTCCCGGCTCTCGAGCCTGCTCCGCGCGTTCACCTACGCCCGCCGCAAGCCCGCCCGCGCCCGCGCGGCCTGAGCCCGCCGCCGATGGACGCGGACGCGACGATCCGCTGGCTGACCGGACTGCGCAACCTCGGTTCGCGGCTCGGCATCGAGCGCATGCGCGCGCTCTCGGCCCGCCTCGGCCGGCCCGAACTGGCCGCGCCCTGCTTCCACGTCGCGGGCACCAATGGCAAGGGCTCCGTCTGCGCGATGATCGAGTCGGTGCAGCGCGCCCACGGACGGCTCACCGGGCTCTACACCAGTCCGCACCTGGTCTCCGTCGGCGAACGCATCCGCGTCGGGTCCGTCCCCGTGAGCGAGGACCGCGTGGCCGGGCTCGCCGAGGAGCTGCGGCCCCATCACGCGGCCCTCGCCGCGCAGGATCCCGGCCTCGCCCCCACTTTCTTCGAGCTGATGACCGCCGCCGCGCTGCTCGAGTTCCGCGCGCGGGGCACCGAGGTCAACGTGCTCGAGACCGGACTCGGCGGCCGGCTGGACGCGACCAACGTCTGTGAGCCGGAGGTCACGGTCATCACCTCCATCGGCCTCGACCACCAGGAGTTCCTCGGGCCGACCCTCGCCGACATCGCGCGCGAGAAGGCCGGCATCATCAAGCGGGGCGTGCCGTGCGTGATGGCCGACCTGCCGCCCGAGGCCGAGGCGGCCGTGCGCGCCCGCGCCGACGAACTCGGGGCGCCGCTGCACCTCGTCCGCGAACGCTTCCGCGACGGTCTGCCGGAATGCGGCCTGGCCGGTGCTCACCAGCGGCGCAACGCGGGCGCGGCGCTGCTCGCCTGCGAGCTCGCCACGCGTCTGCCCGTCCGGGACGACCTCGCCCGGCGCGCGCTGCGCGAGACGGTCTGGGCCGGCCGCTGGCAGCGGCTCCCGCTGGCGGACGGCCGCGTCCTCCTCGTCGACGGCGCCCACAACGAGGAGGGGGCGCGCGCGGCCGCGGCGATGCTGGCGGACCTCGTAGCGCCCACGGTCGTCCTCGGCGCGCTGGGCGCGGCGCGGGCGCGGCCGCTCGTCGAAGCCGCCGCCCGGCACGCT
>CAIOPO010000045.1:5000-12508 GCA_903860195.1 uncultured Opitutia bacterium
AAGCTGACCTGAGACGGTGAGGAAGGCCTGGCGCGCGAAGAAATCGGCGGCCCAGTCCACCGCCCCGTCCGCGCCCCTGGGCGGGGCGCCGAGGTCCAGCGTGGTCACGCGGAAGAGCTCGCCGGCCCCCTCGCAGTCGCTTGCGGTGATCACCGGGGTGTGCACGTAGGCGAAGCCACGGGCCTGGAAGAACTCATGGACGGCCATCGCCAGGCGGCTGCGCACGCGCAGCGTCGACCCGATGCGGTTGGTGCGGGCCCGCAGATGCGGGATGCTGCGGAGGAACTCCGCGGTGTGCCCCTTCTTCTGCAGGGGGAAAGTCGCGTCGGCTTCGCCGAGGAGTCGGAAGGCGGTCGCCTGGAGCTCCCAACGCTGGCCTTTGGCGGGCGAAGGCACGAGACGGCCTTCGACGGCCACGGAAGCGCCGGTGAGGACGGAGGCGATGCCCTCCGCGCCCGGCACGGCATGGTCGACGACGGCCTGCAGGTTGCGCAGGCAGGAGCCGTCGTTGATCTCGACGAAGGAGAAGCCCTTGGCGTCGCGCCGCGTCCGCACCCACCCGCAGACGGTGATCTCTCCCGGCGGCGTTTCTGACGCCAACGCCTCCCTGACCTTGATGCGCATGGGCCCAATCTGTGCGAGGTCGGCCCGGAAACAAGCGGAGACGGCGGGCGCCGGGTCGGGCTGGACAAGCACGGCGGGCCCGACAACCTCGGACGCCCTCACCATGAACGCCCTCGAGCAGCTCCGACAGCACACCAAGGTCGTCGCCGACACCGGCGACTTCGCGGCCATGAAGGCCTTCAAGCCCTTGGACGCCACCACCAACCCGAGCCTGATCCTCAAGGCCGTGCAGATGCCGGAATACAAGGCCCTGCTCGACAAGGCCGCCCAGGACAACCGCTCCAAGGGCGTGGCGGCCGCGGTGGACGCGCTGCTCATCGCCTTCGGCACGGAAATCCTGAAGATCGTGCCCGGACGCGTGTCGACCGAGGTCGACGCCCGTCTCTCGTTCGACAAGGCCGCCACGGTCGCCAAGGCCAAGGAGCTGATCGCGCTCTACGCCGCCGCCGGCATCCCCAAGGAACGCATCCTGATCAAGATCGCCTCCACCTGGGAGGGCATCCAGGCCGCCCGTGAGCTCGAGCAGCAGGGCATCCGCTGCAATCTCACCCTGCTCTTCTCCTTCGCCCAGGCGGTCGCCTGCGCCGACGCCAAGGTCCAGCTGATCTCGCCGTTCGTCGGCCGCATCTACGACTGGCACAAGAAGTCGCAGGGCGCCAACTGGAACGAGGCCGCCTCGTCCGGCGCCAACGACCCCGGCGTCCAGTCGGTCCGCCGCATCTTCGCCTACTACAAGCGCAACGGCATCAAGACCGAGGTCATGGGCGCCTCTTTCCGCAACATCGGCCAGATCAAGGCGCTGTGCGGCTCCGACCTGCTCACCATCGCCCCCAACCTGCTCGACGAACTCTCCAAGGACTCCGCCGAAGTGCCCAAAGTGCTCGACGCCGCCAAGGCCGGCACCGAAGGCGAGACGCTCAAGACCTGGGGTGAGAAGGAGTTCCGCTGGCACCACAACGAGGACGCCATGGCCACGGAGAAGACGGCCGAAGGGATCCGGTTGTTCGCGATCGACGGCAAGAAGCTCGACGACCTGGTCGCCAAGGCCATCGGCTGAAGGATCGACCAGTCGATCAATAAGGCCGGGCCCTGAAGCCCGGCCTTATTTTTTGGTCCGGAACAGTGACGCCACCAGGAAAGCGAGCCCGCCGAAAGCGAAGAACCAGCCCATGGGCAGCAGCCAGAAGGGCTCATGAAGGAAGCCCTCGGCGTCCACATGGGCGCCCAGCTCGCGATGCAGCCAGAAACAGAGGCTGCCAAGGCCGAAGCAGGCCATCGAACTCAGGTGGCAGATCGCGCCGCGCATCAGCGCTTCGCCCGCCGCTGACGTACGGCCTCGAACAGCACGATGCCCGCGGCCATGGAGACGTTGAGCGAATCGGAAAGTCCGGCCTGCGGGATCGAAATCTTTTCGTCAGCCGCGCTCAGCAGGAATTCGCTGAGTCCGTCCTTCTCGGAGCCCAGCAGCAGCGCGACGGGGCCGGAGCAGTCGACGTCCCAGAAAGTCTGCTTCGCCGCCGGCGAGGTCGCGAGCGAACGGACACCCTTGGCCTTCATCCAGGCGGCGGCCTCCTGCGAGGTGCAGACGCCCACCGGCATGGAGAAGAGCGCGCCCTGGGAGGAGCGGACGACGTTAGGATTGAAGACGTCGGTGACCGGATCGCAGACGATGAGCGCGTCGCAGCCGGCGGAATCCGCGGTGCGCAGGAGGGCGCCGAGATTGCCGGGCTTCTCCACGGACTCGGCGATGAGCAGCAGCGGACTCGCCGAAAGGCCAAGCTTGGCCAGGGAGCAGTCCCACGTCTTGGCGACGCCCAGCAAGCCGTCCGGCCCCTCGCGGCCGCTGACCTTCTCGAAGGCCGAGACGCCGAGCCGGCAGACCGCGGCACGGGACGCCCGGCAGCGCGCGACGAGTTCGGCGCCCTCGGGACCGCGGAACATCTCCGGACAGAAGTAGACCTCCTCGACGGTGACGCCGCGGTCGAGCGCCCGGCCGAGTTCGCGGTGACCTTCGATCAGGAAGAGCCCCCTTGCGTCCCGCTCAGCGCGGTCGCGCAGCCTGGCCAACGCCTGGACGCGGGGATTCTGCCTGCTCTGGATGGCCTCCTCGGACACGACACCAGTGAGCCCGAAGGGCGGGCGCACCGCAAGGATGCGCTTCGCACGCGGGGATAAGTCTCGACCTTGCGACGGGTCGGCAGACTTTGAGGGGCATGCCCGAGTCCCGTCAGCCGCCGAAGTTCCGCGACGGACCCTTCGCCTACCACGAGGAGGTCGAGCTCGAGGTCGCCTCCCTGACCAATCTGGGCGAGGGGCTGGCCCGCAGGGACGGCTGGGTCGTCTTCGTCCCCGGCGCCCTGCCCGGCGAGAAGATCGTCGCCCGGATCTGGCATAACTCCGCCAACTTCTCCCGGGGCGACCTGGTGCGTGTGCTGACGCCTTCGCCGCACCGCGTGCAGCCGCGCTGTGAGCTCTTCGGAGAATGCGGCGGCTGCCAGTACCAGAACCTCGCCTACCCCCAGCAGCTCGAGTGGAAGCAGAAGCAGGTCGCGGAAGCCTTCGAGCGCCTCGGCGGCATCAAGACCAAGGTCGACCCCTGCCATCCTTCGCCGAAGCAGTACGGGTACCGTTCGAAGATCACCCCGCACTTCATGACGCCGCGCCGGGCCGACTTCCCCATCGGCTTTCTCGCCGCCGGGACGTCACGCCGGGTCGTGGACGTGGCGAAGTGCCCCATCACCACCGACGCGATCAACGCCGCCTACGCCCGGGCCCGCAAGGACATCAAGGCGAACCCGGGTCGCTTCGAACGCGGCGCCACCCTGCTCTTCCGGGACTGCGCCGAAGGCGTGGTCACCGATCCGCGCGCGACCGTGACGGAAAAAGTGGGGCCGCTCACGCTGAAGTTCCTCGCGGGCGAGTTCTTCCAGAACAACCCCTCGGTGCTCCAGGAGTTCGTCGCGCACGCGGTGGACCTGGCCCGCGCCTCCGGCGCCCGTCACCTCGTCGACGCGTACTGCGGATCGGGCCTGTTCGCCCTGTCCGCCGCGCCGCACTTCGAATCCGTCAGCGGCATCGAGGTGAGCGCCGAGGCCGTCCGCAAGGCCGCCGAGAACGCGGCGCTGAACCGCCTCCTGAACTGCCGCTTCATCGCCGGATCCGCCGAATCCATCTTCAGCGGCCTGCCGGTGAAGGGTGCGGACACGGCCGTGATCATCGATCCGCCCCGGCGCGGCTGCGACGAGGCCTTCCTCACCCAGTTGGACGCCTTCTCGCCCCGGCGCGTGGTCTACGTCAGCTGCGCGCCCGACACCCAGGCGCGGGACGCCAAGGCGCTCGCCGCGATGGGATGGCGGCTGACCTCGGTGCGCCCGTTCGACCTCTTCCCGCAGACGCGTCACGTGGAGAGCGTGGCCGCGTTCGAACGCGGCTGACCCGCCGCACGGCGCGAGCCGGCGGGCGGGCCTCCGGAGCGACGACCGCTCAGGCCGGCGGGACGGAAGGCGCGGCGGCGTCCTCGTCCTCGGCCTTCTCGACCTTGGAGATGCCGAGCAGCTGCTCGCCTTCCTTCAGCCGCATGACGCGCACGCCCTTGGTGGCGCGCCCCGCCGTGCAGCGGATGTCCGCGACCTTGGTGCGGATGGACTGTCCGCCCTTGGTCAGGAGCATGACCTCGTCGTCCTCGCGGACGCTGAGGGCGCCGGCGACGCCGACTTCGGTGCTGATGGCGATGACGCCCTTGCCGCCGCGCGACTGCTTGCGGTACACCGGCTCCTTGGTCTCGGGGTCGTCGAAGGGCGTGCGCTTGCCGATGCCGTCGACGCCGATCACGAGCAGCGTGCAGGCCGGGTCGACGATCTCCATCGCCTTCACCAGGTCGCCCTTCTCCAGGTTCATCCCGATGACGCCCGTGGTGTCACGGCCCATCGAGCGGACGTCGGACTCATGGAAGCGGATGGACATGCCGGACTGGGAGATCATCACGACCTCGTTGTCGCCGCCCGTGAGCTTGACCGAGATCAGCTGGTCGCCGTGCTCGATGTTGACGCCGATGATGCCGCCCTTGCGGACGTTGGCGTACTTCTCGAGCCCGGTCTTCTTGATGGTGCCGTTGGCGGTGCACATGACCAGGAACCGGCCCTCGTCGAAGTTCGGGACGCAGACCATCGCGGCCAGCTTCTCGTCGTCCTTGAGGTCGAGCAGGCGGGCGATGGACTTGCCGCGCGAGGCGCGGGCGGCCTCCTCGATCTCGTAGACCTTCTCCACGTAGACGCGGCCGTTGTTCATGAAGAACATCATGTGGTCGTGCGTGTTGGCCGTGAAGAGGTGCTCGATGAAGTCCGCGTCCTCGTCGGCCGGCATCTTGGCGAGCTCGGCCCCCTTGGTGCCCTTGCCGCCGCGCTTCTGCAGGCGGTACTGGGCGACCGGCGTGCGCTTGATGAAGCCGGCGTGGGAGACGGTCACGACGCAGCCCTCGTTGGCCACGATGTCCTCCATGGAGAGCTCGCCGTCCGCGTCCATGACGCGGGTGCGGCGGGGCGAGACGTGCTTCTTGGCCGCCTCACGCAGCTCCTTCTTGATCAGGCTGAGCAGCTTGGCCTCGCTCGAGAGGATGCCGCGGAGCTCCTCGACGAGCGCCATGAGCTGGCGGTACTCCTCCTCGATCTTGTCGCGCTCCAGGCCGGTCAGCTGGTAGAGGCGCAGGTCGAGGATGGCCAGCGCCTGCCGCTCGCTGAGGCCGTACTTGGCGATGAGCTTGACCCGGGCCTCGTCGCGGTTGGCGGAGGCGCGGATGATCTTCACGAAGTCGTCGAGGTTGCGGAGGGCGATCTTGAAGCCCTCGAGGATGTGGGCGCGGTCCTCCGCCTTGCGCAGGCGGAAGCGGGTGCGGCGGGTGACGACGTCGCGGCGGTGCTCGACGAAGCACTCGATGAGCTCGCGGATGGTCATCTGCTTGGGCCGGCGCTTGTCGAGGGCCAGCAGGATGACGCCGAAGGAGTTCTCGAAGTTGGTGTGCTTGTAGAGCTTGTTGATGACGACGCGGGGGCTCTCGCCGCGCTTGAGCTCGATGACGACGCGCGTGTTCTCGTCGGACTCGTCACGCAGGTCGGACACCTCGTCGATGACCTTCTCGGCGCAGAGGTCGGCGATGTGCTTCACGAGGGCCGCGCGGTTGACGTTGTAGGGCAGCTCGGTGAGCACGACCTGCTCCTTGCCGTTCTTGAGCTCCTCGGTGTGGGCGACGCCGCGCACGCGGACGATGCCGCGGCCGGTGCGGAGATACTGGCGCACGCCCTCCTTGCCGTTGATCACGCCGCCGGTCGGGAAGTCGGGCCCGATGATGACCTTCTCGAGGTCCTCGACCGTGGCGGACGGCTTGTCGATGACCAGGCAGACGGCCTCGACCAGCTCCGCGAGGTTGTGCGGGGGGATGTTGGTGGTCATGCCCACCGCGATGCCGGTCGAGCCGTTCATCAGGAGGTGCGGCAGGGCGCACGGCAGCACGGAGGGTTCGGTCGTGGACTCCTTGTAATTGGGGACGAAGTCGACCGTGTCCTCGTCGATGTCGGCGAGGAGCTCGCCCGCGACCTCGGCCAGGCGGCACTCCGTGTAGCGGTAGGCGGCGGGCGGGTCGCCGTCGACCGACCCGAAGTTGCCCTGGGGCTCGATCAGCTGGTAGCGCATGACCCAGCTCTGGGCCAGACGGACGAGCGTGTCGTAGACGGAACTGTCGCCGTGGGGGTGGTAGTTCTTGAGCACTTCACCGACGACGCCGGCGCATTTGTCGAAGGGGCGGTTGTGGAGCAGCCCCTCGCGCAGCATGGCGTAGAGGATGCGGCGCTGGACCGGCTTGAGGCCGTCGCGGGCGTCGGGGAGGGCGCGGGACACGATGACCGACATCGAGTAGTCGATGTAGGCGGTCTGCATGATGTCCGTGATGCTCGCCTGGGTGAGCTTTTCCTGGTCTGAATACATCGGGTGGGGAAGCTGGGAGGTGGGCGCTCGGCGGGGTTCAGACGTCGAGGTTGGAGGTGTTCAGCGCGTTGTCCTCGATGAACGTGCGGCGCGCCGGCACGTCCTCGCCCATGAGCATGGCGAACACGCGGTTGGCCTCGGCGGCGTCGCGGATGTCGACCTTGAGGAAGCGGCGCTTGGCGGGATCCATGGTGGTCTCGAAGAGCTGCTTGGGGTTCATCTCGCCCAGGCCCTTGTAGCGCTGGATCGTCAGCCCCTTGCGGCCGAACTGCCGGATCTGGCCGATGAGGTCCAGGACGCTCATCAGCGGCACGGGCTCGGGCTTCTTGACGGGTTTCTTGGCCGCCTTCTCCGCCTTGGCGGGCTCCTCGCCCCCTTCGGGGGCCTCGGCGGGAGCCTCCTCGGCGGCGGAACCGTCGATGAGGTGGTAGCGGGGCTCGTCGCCGGGGCTGAACTTCTTCACGTCCATCCCCTGGGTCTCCAGCTCCTTGAGCACCTTGGTGATCGCGTCGTTCTCGAAGACCTCGATGACCTGGACGCGCTCCTGGACGACCGTGCCGTCCTTGAGCTTCTTCTCGCGGTCGATGCGGTCCGAGAGGAAGTCCTCGACGCCCGCCTTGCGGAGGAAGGCCTGCTTGGCCTCGGCGTCCTGCAGGAACTCGAAGGCCTCCTCGTTGCCGGTGCGGGTGCGCACGATGAAACGGGGCAGCGCATGGGTCTTCTGGTCCTGCTGGTCGAGGTACTCGCCGTAGGGGCAGCCCGTGCGCGCGATGCCGGCGCCGAGGCCCTCGAGCCGGGCGAGCGACTCGACGATCTTGTCGAGCTTCTGGCCGGGGAACACGTGCTTGTCGCGCAGGCGGAGCAGGTTCACGTCCTCCGAGCCGAGCTCCAGCAGGATGCGGTTGAGC
>CAIOPO010000046.1 GCA_903860195.1 uncultured Opitutia bacterium
GCCTACTGCTCCGACGCCTCCGGAGCGTTCTACCTGCTCGAAGGACGCTTCCTCCACAGCCAGGTGGAGACTCCCTACGGCCCCCGCCGCTGCAATGACGGAGGCGCCTGGCGCTTCGATCCGAAGTCGTTCCGACTCGAGCGCTTCAACCAGACCGACGTCTCCAATCCCTGGGGCTTCTCTTTCAACCGCTGGGAACAGCCGCACCTCTCGGACGCCTCCCCGGGTGAGAACTGGTGGGCGCTGCCGCTCTCGGCCAAGATGCCCTACGGCATCGAGATCCCCAAGATCGAGCAGTTCGTCCCCAAGCGCTCCCGGCCCAGCTCCGGCGCGGAGTTCGTGTCCTCGCGCCACTTCCCCGACGAGTACCAGGGCGACTTCATGACCTGCAACACCATCGGCTTCCTCGGCATCAGCCTGGGCACGCCGAAGGACGACGGCGCCGGCTACGTCGGCACGGCGCACGGCGACCTCATCGTCTCCGAAGACGGGAACTTCCGCCCGGTCGACCTGGAGTTCGCGCCCGACGGGTCGCTCTACTTCCTCGACTGGCAGAATCCGCTGATCGGCCACATGCAGCACAACGCGCGCGATCCCAACCGTGACCGCGAGAAAGGCCGCATCTACCGCATCACCTACCCCGCCCGCCCGCTGCTCAAACCGGCCAAGGTCGACGGCGCCACGGTCGCCGAGCTGCTGGAGAATCTGAAGGAGCACGAATACCGCACGCGCTACCGCACGCGGCGCGAATTGCGCGGACGTCCGGCCTCCGAAGTTCTGCCTGCCGTGAAGGCCTGGGTCGAGAAGCTCGACCCCGCCGACCCTGAGCTCGAGCACCACCTCTGCGAGGCGCTGTGGGCCACCTGGGCCCAGAACGCGCCCGACGAGGCGCTGATCCGCCGCCTGCTCTCCGCCAAACGCCCCGAAGCCCGCGCCGCGGCCGCCGACGTGGTCCGGCACTCCTTCTGGAAGCTTCCCGCCCACGCCGACCTGCTCCTGCAGGCCGCCCGGGATGAGCATCCGCGCGTGCGCCTCACGGCCCTCGTGGCGGCCTCCTGGATGGACAACGCCGACGGAGCCCGCATCGCGCTGGAGACTTTCCGCAAGCCCATCGACCGCTGGGCCGGCCCGGTGACGCACTACGTGATGACCTACACCCTCGCCGATGACGTGAAGTCGCTGCTGGGCGGCGGACTGAAGCTGGATGACAATCCGGCGGCGGCCGACTACCTGGCGGGCAAGAGCTCCATCAGCAAGCCCGTGGCCGAGGAAGGCGGCACCGTCCGGCCCTCCCGCAAGCTGACGGCCGACGAGCAGAAGATCTTCGACCTGGGCAAGTCGGTCTACTTCCGCGACGCCCACTGCGCCACCTGCCACCAGGCCGACGGCAAGGGCCTGCCCAACGTCTACCCGCCCCTGTCCCGCAGCGACTGGCTTGAGAACGATGAGCGTGTCATCAAGATCGTGCTGAAGGGGCTGTGGGGCCCGATCAAGGTCTCCGGCAAGGACTTCGACCCCACCAAGGGAGTGCCGCCCATGATGGGCTTCGCGGGACTGCTCAACGACCAGGAGGTCGCGGCGGTCATCACCTTCACCCGCCTCGCTTTCGGCAACAACGGCAAGCCGGTGACCGCCGAACACGTCGCCAAGGTGCGTGAAGCCACCAAGGACCGCGTAAACTTCTACATGGCCGAGGAGATCCTCAAGGAGCATCCCCTCCGGCCGGCCGGGCAGGCCAAGGGCGGGAAGAAGAAATAAGCCGACGCAGCCTGACCGGACCCCGAGGGGCCGACATCGTCGGCCCCTTTGTCTTTCAATGGTTGTAAGCCTCCTGCCCGACCCTAAGACAACCTCAGGCGTCTCCTCGCCTGCTTCCTCACGCTCGCGGCCCTGCCTGCGGCCGCTTTCAATTTCAAGGGCGTGCCGGCCGACGCCGCGATGGTCTTCGCGACCGAGTCGACGGCCGACCTTGCCATCTCGAAGTCCCCCGCCGC
>CAIOPO010000047.1 GCA_903860195.1 uncultured Opitutia bacterium
CAGCAGAAGAAGTTCCTCCTCGCCATCGAGAAGGCCTGCCGCATCGCCAAGCTCCTCAACAAGCACGGCGTCCGCAAGTACGGCATCATCCGCGTGGACTCCGCCGAGTTCGGCGTGCAGAAGTGGCGCGAGAACCCCAAGTCCAACACCGCCCGCATCGTCGACACGTTCAAGAAGGCCGCGAAGATCGCCGAGGCCAACGGCGAGCGCCTCGCCGCCGAGGGCGAAATCTGCTGGGCCGGCATGCACTCGTGGAAGGCGATGCTCGACACCCTCGAGGGCGTCGGGATGCCCAAGACCTTCGGCTTCCAGGCCGACCTCGCCCACACCTACCTCTACCTGATGGGCTACAACGAGCCCGAGGCCGCCCTGCTCAAGGAAGGCTACACGAAGGAGCAGTTCTGGCCCGCCTACCGTGAGATGGTCGGCAAGCTCCGCCCCTGGACGATCGACTTCCACGTCGCCCAGAACGACGGCACCGTGCACGGCACCGGCTCCCACGAGAAGACCGGCCGCCACTGCCAGGCCGACGATCCCAAGGGCAAGCTGGACATCGCCGCCTGCTCCAAGGTCTGGCTCGAAGGCGCCGCGGACCGCGGCATCCGTCACCTCTGCTGGGACGGCTGCATGTTCCCCAACGCCACCCTCGAGAACCAGAAGACCTGGAACACCATCCTCGGCACGATGCTGAAGGTGAAGCAGGCGCTCTGATCTCACCGCACTCCAACTCCAAACCTCCGCTCACATGTCCAAACCCGTCCGCATCGGCCTCATCGGCTACGGCTTCATGGGCCGCACCCACTCCAACGCCTACTCCCAGGTCGGCCACTTCTTCCCCAAGGACTCCGTCACCACGGGCCACCACGTCGTCCGTCAGGCCGTGTGCGGCCGCGACGAGGCCAAGGTGAAGGCCTTCGCCGAGAAGTGGGGCTACGCCTCCTACGAGACCGACTGGCGCAAGCTGGTCGCCCGCGCCGACATCGACGCCGTCGACATCTGCACGCCCAACGACTCGCACGCCGAGATCGCCCTGGAGTGCATCAAGCACGGCAAGATGATCCTCTGCGAGAAGCCCCTCGCGCTCAACGGCGAGCAGGGCGAGAAGATGGTCGCCGCGGTCGAGAAGGCCAAGCTGCCCAACCTCGTGTGGTACAACTACCGCTTCCTCCCCGCCGTCACGCTCGCGAAGAACATCGTGGCCGCCGGCGAGCTGGGACGGGTGTTCCACTACCGCGCCAACTTCCTGCAGGACTGGACGATCTCGGCCGAGCTGCCCCAGGGCGGCGCCGGCCTGTGGCGCCTCGACGCCGCCGCCGCCGGTTCCGGCGTGACGGGCGACCTGCTCGCGCACTGCATCGACACGGCCCGCTGGATCAACGGCGACATCACCGAGGTCTCGGCCATCACGGAGACGTTCATCAAGGAGCGCGTCCATACCGCGACGGGCAAGAAGCAGTCGGTCACCATCGACGACGCGGCCATCTTCCTGTGCCGCTTCGCGAACGGCTCGATCGCCCAGTTCGAGTCCACGCGCTACGCGCGCGGCCACAAGGCGCTCTACACGTTCGAGATCAACGGCGAGAAGAAGTCGCTGCAGTGGGACCTGCATGACCTCAACCGTCTGAACTACTTCGACCACGGCGTCCCCGGCGACCGCCGCGGCTGGTCCAGCATCCACACCTCCGACGGCGACCACCCGTACGCCGGCAACTGGTGGGTGCCCGGTCTCTGCCTGGGCTACGAGCACTCGTTCACCCACGAGCTCGCCGAGTTCCTCAAGAGCCTCGACGACCCCAAGGCCCCCAAGGCCTACCCGGACTTCCGCCACGCGCTGGGCACCCAGTACGTCTGCGACGCAGTCCTGGAGTCCGCCAAGACCCGCCAGTGGGTCAAGGTGAAGCAGGCCTAAGCCCAAACCCTCCAGACGCCTTCCAGAGGCCCCGGATCACCCCGTCCGGGGCCTCTTTATGCCCAGTTGCCCCTGCCCCTGTCCCTACACTTTCTTTACTGTTGCCATTACAACTGTTACCAAATACTAACAGCAAACATTAGTCCTCCGATGATTCGCACCTACAAGCTCTACATCCTGAAAAGGCACCTTTTCGCCGACCTTCCCGAGGGTCGTGCCCTGATCGACACCGGCGCACCCTTCACGGCTTCCCGCACGGGCAAGGTGACCTGGGGCGGCCAGACCGAAACGGTCAAGCGCGGTGGCTACATGGGATTCACGTTCGATTCGCTGTCGGCGAACATCGACGCCCAGGTGGACATCCTGATCGGCCTGGACCTGCTCTCGAAACAGTCGCTGGAATTCGACCTGATCGAGGACCGTCTGCGGTTGAACGTCGCGACACCCCGTGAGGAATCTTTCGGCATCGAGACGATGATGGGCATGCCCGTGGTCGACATCGACCTCAACGGTCACCGTGCTCGCGCGGTCTTCGACACGGGCGCGCAGTATGGCTACGTGATGGACGAGAAGTTCGGCGACGTCGGCCACGAGACCGCGACGTTCGAAGACTTCAGTCCGCTTCTGGGAGATCTGCGTCCCAAGCAGGCCTGGCGGCTGCCCTTCCGTCTCGGCGGCCAGAGTCTCGACGAGACGTTCGGCCTGGCACCCGACGTCATGCAGCTGACGCTGGGGTCGTTCGGCTTCGACGCCATCATCGGGCTGTCGTGGATGGATGACCGTATCACGTGGCTCGACCTGCCCGGAGCACGGATGAAGATCGGTCCTCAGAACTGAACAAAAAGGCCCCGGCATCACGCCGGGGCCTTTTCTTTTCGGACAAGCAGCGACTTATTTCTTCTTGGCGGCCTTCTTCGGGGCGGCCGCGGTGGCGGCGCCGGGCGAGTAGAAGCGGTTCATCCGGTCAAGGATGGCGGTCGCGGCCTGCTCGCGGTCGATGATGCCGGTGTGGCGGTAGACGATCTCGCCGCCCGGGGCGATGACCACGGTGTGCGGGATGGGGCCGGGCATGTCCTTGTCGAGGGACGCGGCCAGCTCATCGGCGCTGCCGGTGAAGACGTAGTGGTTGGTGGTGCGGCCTTCGTTCTTGAGGCCGTTCTGGATCTTGGCGGCGGTTCCGGCGGCGTTCTTGCCGAGGAAGGCCTCGACCTTGGGGAGGTCCTTGGGGTCGTCCATGCTGAGGGTGATCAGCTCGAAGTCGCGCATGCCGAACTTGCGGGTGAGCTCGACGATGTCGGGGAACTCCTTCACGCAGGGGGCGCACCAGGTGGCCCAGACGTTCACCATGCGGTATTTGCTGGTGGGGTTCTTGCGCAGGGCGGCGAGGCCCTTGGCGTCGATGGTCTCGGCCTTGACGGGGATGGCCGCCCACTCGGCGTGCTTGGCGTCGTGGAGGGGCTTCTTCTCGCGCCACTTGGTGGAGCAGCCCATGGGGCGGGTCAGCTCGACGGGCACGGGCTTGCCGGCCAGGATGGCGTCGACGGCGTTCTGCGCGTCGGGCGACTTCACGGTGCTGTCGTCGTAGAAACGGGAGTCGTCGAAGCGGCCCTGGTAGCGGAGCTTGAGGTTCTTGTCGAAAATGAAGACGTGGGGGGTCGCGAGGCAGCCGTAGGCGCGGGCGGTGAGCTGCTTGTCGCCGTCATACAGGTAGTCGAAGGTCCACTTGTTCTTCTGGGCGTAGGGCTTCATCTCCTCGTAGGAGTCGCCGAACTCGCCGTAGCCGAGCTCGTCCTTGGACAGGCCGTCGGGGTGGTTGGGGTTGATGGCGACGAGCTTGACGCCCTTCTTCTGGTAGGCCTCCCAGAAGCGCTGGAGGCGGCGCTCGATGCTGTGGGAGGTCGGGCAGTGGTTGGAGGTGAAGAGGACGACGAGGGCCTCGCCTCCCTTGTATTCGTCGAGCTTGTGCATCTTGCCGTCGGTGCCGATCAGCTCGAACTCGGGCGCGGTGTCCCCGATGGCGAGGGTCTTGATGTCGGCGGGGTGACCGTTGACGAGGCCGGGCGCGTCAGCGGCACGTAAGCCGATGGCGGCGGCCAGAACGGCAAGGAGGGACAGGTATCGCTTCATGGGGTGAGTGGGGTTGAGGGATTAGAGTCCCCAAAACCCAGGGTGTTCCAATCCGAAAATGGTCAGAGGGTCCGGAACGGCCGTCCAAGGTCCTCGGACGACCCGTCGGCGCAGTCCACCAACGTCAGTCTTCCGCCTTGCACATAAAACACGGCCAGCTGCCGGTAACGCCGGCCATACTCAACCGCTCCCGGCAGCCCGATGGGCACGCCCCATCCGGGCTCGAGGTGTGCGCCGTCCGCCGAGCCTCCGGTGATCCGATGGATTCGATGCCCCGCGGCGCGCAACTCCGACTCCAGGGCCTCGTCTGCCGAGCGGTTCAGCTCCGGCGAAGTCGACCGACCGTCAGGATCGCAAGCCGTGATGACTGCGAAGTCACCCGGCCAGTCCGCAGGCAAAGGCGCGCAACGGAAGACGGCCTTCCGGAAGAGCGATCTCTGTTCAGGAGTCACAGGAAAAGAAACATCAGGGCGACCGTGTTCGCCCTGCCGGACGGGATGAATTGCCGGGCTTATTTGTGCGCGATGAGCTGCAGCTCCTGAATCGCCCAAGGCTGGTTCTGGGTCACGTCGGTCAGCGTGACCTTCACGAACTTGGTCGGTTTGGCGCCGAAGTAGGATTCGGAGAGCTTGTGCAAGCCGCGGCTGGAGCCGAGCGGGAACCACTTCTTGCCGTCGACCGATCCCTCGACCTTGAAGCTCTTGGGGAAGGCGCTCGGGCGGCCGGAGTTGTCCAGCCGCACGCCGGCGACGACCTGCGTGGCAGGCAGCTCGACCTGATACCACATGCCCTTCTGCTGTTGATCCTTCGTCTCCCAGCGGGTCCTGCCGTCGGCGTCACAGCCGTTCTGGGCGACGTCCGCCTGGTCGCTCGCCGTGACCTTCCAGTCCTTGGCGGCCTTGACGATCGGCGGCAACGAGGCCTGCAGGGTCTCCTGCGTCCACGGGACGGTGACTTCTTTCACTTCGGCGCGGATGCGGGCGACGTCCTTGGGGAAGATGAGGGCGCCCTTGTTGCCGAAAGAATTGCGGACATACGAGGCGACGGCGGCGATCCACTCGTCGTCGTTCATGGACATGGGCACCATCTGGGCGTCGTAGGTCTTGCCGCCGATTGGTCCGGACATGCCGTTGAGGAGCACGCGGACGATGCCGTCGCGGTGACCGGTGACGGTGAGAGAATTGCCGAAAGGCGGCGCGACGGTCAGGCCGGGCTTCGGGCCGTCGACGGCCATCCCCTTGCCGTCATAACCATGGCACGCGAAGCAGAGCTCGCGGTAGATGGTCTGTCCTTTGGCGAGCAGCTTGTTCTCGTCGCCGGTATATTCACGGCCGCCGACCTGGTCGGTGCCAGTGAGGACCATGGCGCCGAGCTCCTTCACGCCTTTGGAGGCTGTCGCCAGCATGACCTTTTGCTGGAACTTCGCGGCATCAGGCCAAGCCTTGACGTCATTCGAACCAAGGACTTTGGCGGTCATTATGGTCTGCAGCGCCACGTCGGGATTCGGGTCGGAACCGAGCGCGGCGAAATCTTCGATCAGGGACTTGTCTCCGGCGCGGACCAGCGACTCGCCGGCGCGCAGGCCCTGACGACGAAGGTCAGGATTCCGGTCGGCAAGGAAGGCGCGGACGGTCTTGGCGTCGAGGGCGCCCAGGCCTTCCAGCGTCCACAAGGCGTGGATGCGGCCGAGGGATTCCTTTCCGGTCAGGGCCAGTTCGGTGAGCGCCGGGACGACGGACTTGTCACCCTTGAGCACGAGCAGCTTCTGGGCGGTGTCGCGCCACCAGCCGTTGGGATGGGAAAGATGGGCGACCAGCTGGGCCGGGGTCTCCTGGAGCATGCGCGGCTGCGGACCTGGCTTGAAGTCCTTGTGGACGAGGCGCCAGACGCGTCCATGGCCGAAGATCTTGTCCATGGAGTATTGCTGGACGACCTTGCGCAGGTAGCTGCCCTCATGGACCCAGTTGCCCTCCTGGATGATGCCACGATACATGTCCACGAGGTAGAGGCAGCCGTCGGGGCCGTTCACCATGTTGACGATGCGGAAGTTGGGGTCACTCGAGCGGATGAACTCGGACTTGGCGTAAGGGTTGCTCAGGCGGGTGATCCCGTCCTCGACGGTGACCTTGGCGCGACGGATGAGCCGTCCGACGGGTTCGGAGATGAGCACGTCGCCGCGCAGGTCGGCCGGCAGACGGTCGCCACGCACGACCTCCTGGCCGCACGCCGCGGTGAAGTGGTTCAAGGTCTTGTCAGGACGGGTGCGACCGGCGCCGCCCTGGTGGTCGGCGAGGCCGACTTTGGGCCAGACCTGCATGAAGTCCTCCGGGAACTGGCCGCTGATGTCATAGGCCCCGTAGAGGATCGGGGTCTGGAAGTGCCAGAGGCCTTTCTCGCCGCCGGCGTTGGACCACCAGATCTTGCCCAGGTCGTCCTGCGCGAGGCCCCACTGTCCGCCGCCGCTCGGTATGTTTTCCTTGAGAGGCGCCTGCGTGCCGTTCCAGCGGAGGCGATAGGCGTTGTAGGTCTGGTAGATCCAGTTATCCATCGTCCAGATCAGGCCGCTCTGCTGGTGCTCGAGATTGCCTTTCTTCGGCCCGCCCACGTACCACGGCTCCTTGGTGTCGGCGACGCCGTCGCCATCGGTGTCACGATGGACGAAGATATCCAAAGTGTCGGTCTCGTTGATCAGTACGCGGTCATCCAGCGGCAGCACCATGCGCGGCAGGATCATCTTGTCGCGGAACACGACATGCCTGTCGAATTTGCCGTCGCCCCTCGTGCTCTCGTGGCGCGAGACGACGCCGACGGGGTCATGCTGGTTCTTGCCGTCGATGTCCTGCATGTAGGTGCGCAGTTCGGCGACGTACATGCGGCCGTTGCCGTCGAAGGTCAGGTTAGCCGGCTCCCTGATGCCGTCGCGCTCGCTCAGGACGAGCTCTAGGCGATAGCCTTCCGGCAGCTCGATGGTCTTGAGCTCTTCTTCAGGCGAAAGCGCGCGGATGGGCGGCTGCGGGGTAAAGTCCGGTACGTAGGGCTTCTCGTCGGCCGCGTAGGCGGACACGAGGGAGAGCGCGGACAAGAGGACGGCGTGACGCATGGGGTATGGGTTTAAAATCCCTCGTTCTCCCCATCTTTCAAGACCCTTCCCCGGCACGCCGCAAAAGACTTTTGCTACTGCTGACCTAGGATGCTTTTTTATCCGCATGCGACCCCTGCTGCTGGCCCTTCTCACCGCACTTTCCCTCGGCGCCTCGGCCGCCGCCCGGCTGCCCAATGTGATCATCATCTTCGCCGATGACCTCGGCTATGGCGACCTGGGGTGCTACGGCCATCCGACGATCAGGACTCCGAACCTCGACCGGATGGCCGCCGAGGGCCTCCGGCTCACTCAGTTCTACTCGGCCGCGGAAGTATGCACGCCTTCCCGTGCCGCCCTCATGACCGGCCGCTACCCTGTCCGCTCCGGCATGGCCCACAATCAGTTCCGCGTCCTGCGGGCCGTCTCCACCGGCGGCCTGCCCCAGTCCGAACTCACCATGGCCGAGGCCCTGAAGTCGTCCGGCTACCGCACCGGCATCATCGGCAAGTGGCACCTCGGCGTCTGGGCCAACGACCGCCCTGAGCACCATCCCCTCAACCACGGCTTCGATTTCCACTTCGGACTCATGCACTCCAACGACATGAATCCTTCCGACAAGCCGAAGCCCAAGAAGGCCAACGCGCTCGTGGAGCAGGATCCCGAGTGGTGGAACGCCGCGCTCTATCGTGGACGCGAGCTGCTGGAGCCCCGCACGGACCAGACCCAGCTGACCAAACGTTACACCGAGGAGGCCGTGAAGTTCATCGATGAGAACAAGGCCCGACCGTTCTTCCTCTACATGCCCCACACGTTCCCCCACACGCCGCTCTTTGCGTCCGAGCGCTTCAAGGGCAGGAGCCCGCGTGGCATCTACGGCGACGTCCTGGCCGAGCTCGACTGGAGCGTGGGCGAGGTGCTCAAGGCGCTGAAGGACCGCTCGATCGCCGACGACACGCTGGTGTTCTTCACCAGCGACAACGGTCCTTGGACCTGGATGGGCGCGGAGACGGGCGGCAGCGCAGGCCTGCTGCGCGACGGCAAGGGCAGCACGTGGGAGGGCGGCATGCGCGTGCCCGGCATCGCCTGGTGGCCGGGCCGCATCAAGCCGGGCGTGTCCGACGCCGTCATGACGACCATGGATCTCCTGCCGACCGTCGCGCGTCTGGCCGCCGTCGAACTTCCCACCGACCGACCCTACGACGGACAGGATGCCGCGACGGTACTGTTCGAGGGCAAGACCCTTGAGCGTGAGGTTTTCTGCTACTACCGGGGCGAGGACCTTTTCGCCGCGCGCCTCGGCGACTGGAAAGCCCACTTCATCACCCAGGGCTCCTATGGCGATCCCAAGCCCGTGAAGCATGAACGCCCCTTGCTGTTCAACCTCGCCGTCGACCCCTCCGAAGCGCACGACATCGGCGAGCAGCATCCTGACGTCATCAAGCGCATCACCGCGGCCGTCGAAGCGCACCGGGCCCGGACCCCGAAGGCGCCCAGCCAGCTCATCGAGACCGTTCCCGTCTCGAAGTAGCCCAGTCTTGCCTTGCCCATCGCCCTGCCCGACTATCGGCGCGGCACGGGCCCATAGCTCAATGGTTAGAGCAGGGAACTCATAATTCCTTGGTTCCCGGTTCGAATCCGGGTGGGCCCACCAATTTTAAGCCTTCTGACTGCTTTTGTTTCACAGGCTATCCTCTTGTAAGATTAATCACGTGAAATAGAACGGCGGGGTGAGAAATCTGCTGCCCCTGCTCATCTTCTCCCTGGTCGGTGCCGCCGGACCGGGTGCGCCTGTCGCCAAGTTCCAACAGCTGGACACGCTGCTGCCGACGCCCTCCGCCCAACGGCTGGCCACGGGCGCCCCTGGCGCGAACTACTGGCAAAATCGCGCGGATTACGACATCCGGGCGGAACTGGACGACGAGAAGCGCACGATCACGGCCGAAGCCACGGTCACCTACCACAATCTCTCCCCGGACACGCTGGACTACGTCTGGGTGCAGCTGGACCAGAACTATTTCTCCAAAAAGGCCGACTCACGTCTGACCCCGAACTCGAAACGGGGGGTCGACCTGAAGAAGTTCAGCTACGGGGCACTCGACCGGCTGCTGGCCTACGAAAGCTATGACGGTGAGCTGAAGATCACGCGGCTGACCGACGGCGAGGGACGCGGGCTGCCCCACGCGGTGATGAAGACGATGCTGCGCCTGGATCTGCCCCAGCCGCTCAAGCCGGGCGCCGACTTCGTGTTCAAGATCGGCTGGACCTACCCGATCAATGACGCAAAACGCATCATGGCCCGCACGGGCTACGAACACTTCAAGGAGGACGGGAACTGCATCTACACCATCGCCCAATGGTTCCCGCGGCTGGCCGCCTACACGGACTACGCGGGCTGGGTGAACAAGCAGTTCCTCGGCACGGGGGAATTCACGCTCGAGTTCGGCAACTACAAGGTCGCGCTGACGACGCCGGACGATCACGTGGTCGCCGCCACGGGCACGCTGCGGAACGAATCCGAGGTGCTCACGGCCGCCCAGCGGGAACGTCTGGCCGCGGCCGCGAAGGAGACGCGCAAGCCGGTGTTCATCGTCACGCCGGACGAAGCCAAGGCCGCCGAGAAGGGTCGCCCCAAGGGCAAGAAGACCTGGGTGTTCGAAGCGCAGAATGTCCGGGACTTCGCCTTCGCCAGCTCGCGCAAGTTCATCTGGGACGCGATGGCGGTCGCGGGCACGAAGGTCGATGGCAAGCCGGTCATGGCGATGTCGCTCTACCCCAAGGAAGGCATGCCGCTCTGGGACAAGTATTCGACCCACGCCATCGCCCACACCATCGAAGTCTACGACCGGTTCACCTTCGCCTACCCCTACCCTGTCGCCTGGTCGGTCAACGGCGCCATCGGCGGAATGGAATACCCGATGATCTGCTTCAACGGGCCGCGGCCGGAGAAGGACGGCACCTACCCCGAGCGCACGAAATACGCGCTCATCGGCGTGGTCATCCACGAGGTCGGGCACAATTACTTCCCGATGATCGTCAACAGCGACGAACGCCAGTGGACCTGGATGGACGAGGGCATCAACTCGTTCGTGGAGTCGCTCGCTGAGGCGGAATGGGAGGACAAGTGGAAGTCGCGCCGGGACAATCGCGCGATGACCGACTACATGCGCCAGACGGAACGGGTGCCGGTGATGTCCAATTCGGAGTCGATCCTGGACCTGGGACCGAACTCCTACGGACAGCCGACGGCCGCGCTGCACATCCTGCGGGAATATGTGCTCGGACGTGAGGCCTTCGACCACGCGTTCAAGACCTATTCTCGCCGCTGGATGTTCAAGCGTCCGACGCCCGCCGACTTCTTCCGCACGATGGAGGACGCCAGCGGGGTCGACCTGGACTGGTTCTGGCGCGGCTGGTTCTACGGCACGGACCATGTCGACGTCGCGATCGACGAGGTGAAGTGGCTGCAGCTCGACTCGCGCGATCCCGCCGTCGAGAAGCCCAAGGCGAAGGCGGAGAAGGACGCCCTGCCGAAGTCGCTCAGCGCCGAACGCAACGCCGCCATCCCGAAGCGGGTCGACCGGTTCCCGGAACTGAAGGACTTCTACGACGGCTACGACGAGGCCACGGTGCTGCCCAGCGACAAGCAGAAGTATGAGTCGCTGATCAAGGAGCTGGAGGAGGCCCGCATCGACCCGGCGCTGCTGAAGTCCAAGCACAACATCTACGTCATCGAACTGAGCAACGTCGGCGGACTGGTCTCGCCGGTCCCGCTGCGCCTGGAATACACCGACGGCACCGCGGAGGACCTTCCCCTCCCCGCCGAGATCTGGCGCTTCAACACCGAGAAGGCGTCCAAGGTGCACGTGACCACGAAGGAGCTGAAGTCCATCGTCTTCGACCCCCGTCAGGACCTGGTCGACACGGACGTGGAGAACAACTTCTGGCCGCGCCGCCCGATCAAGACGAAGCTCCAGCTCTACAAGGACGACAAGCTCCCGAATCCGATGCGGGAGATGACCAAGCCCAAGGCCGAGGAGAAGAAGTGACCGCGGCGAGGGCCTTCAGCGAGGCAGCTGCTTACGGAGCTCCTCGACCGGGATGCCAGGGTTGGCGGCCTTGAGGACCGCCAGGCGCCTGTCATCAAGGGCGGCCTTCTTGGCCTTGGCGCGGCCGAGAAGGGCCGCGACCCCGCCCGTCGCCTCGACTTTCTGAGAAGCCGTGAGCTTGGCCTCCAAGGCCTTGGCCCGGACGGACGCAGCCGGCGAACCGGAGGGCAGTTCCATGGCGAGGCGATACCACGAGAGCGCCTCGACGGGATTCTTTGCCACGCCGTGCCCCTCTTCCATCATGAGTCCGGCGGTGAAGGCGGCGGTGGAGTCCCCGAGGATCGCCGCGTTGCGGAACCACCTGAGCGCGGCGGGCAGGTCACGCTTCACACCCGTGCCCTTGTAGTGGATCTGGGCGATCATCTGGGCGCAGAAGAGGTCGTCCTGCTCCGCGGGAACTGCGGCCCAACGCAGGGCCTGCGCATGGTCCTCCGGAACCCCCTCACCTTGGAAATAGGCGGCAGCCAGACGCGCCTGGGCATCAACGTCTCCGGCGGAGGCCTTGGACTTGAGCTCCGCAATCGACTCCTCGCCCACCAGAACGGCCGCGGCAAACAGCAGCAACACGGACATGCATCGTGCTCTCATGTCGTGTATTATGGATACGGCACGAGACCGGGCAAGTCGGATGACGGCTTGCAGACCGGGTCTGCGACGCCAGTGTCTCGTTCATGCGACCCCTGCTTGCCACGCTGCTGCTTTCAGGCCTTTACGCCTCGGCCCAGGAGAAGCCGGATCTGCCCATCCTCGACCTGTCGACGGATACATCCCGTCAGGTGGTCGTGGCCGCCGGCACGAAGGACACCTATCAGGGCCACCCGACGACGGCGCTGATGGGAGACGGCAAGACGCTCTTCGCGGTCTGGTGCATCAATCACGGCGGATCCGCCGGCCCGATGGCGAAAAGCCAGGACGGCGGGCTGACGTGGTCGCGTCTCGACGACAAGCTTCCCAAGGGCTTCGCCACCCACCAGAACTGCCCGAGCATCTACCGCATCGCCGACCCCGCTGGGAAGGAGCGCCTTTGGGTGTTCTCAGCCCACCTTGGCAAGCGCGGCGGCCCGGGCATGCCCTCCATCGTGAGCGAGGACGGCGGAGAAAGCTGGAAGGAACTGCCCCCGCTCGGCTTTCCGAACGTAATGACTTTCAGCAGCGTGATGCGGCTGCAGGACGGACGCACGCTTGGGCTTTTCCATCGGGGGCCGGGTGGGGCCGACAAGACGCCCCTGGTCATCCTGCAGACGATCACCGCGGACGGCGGCTTCACGTGGTCGGAACCGCAGGTGGTCGCCGAGGTGGCGGGCAAGAACCCGTGTGAGCCCTTCATGCTACGCTCGCCGGACGGCAAGGAGATCGCCTGTCTGCTCCGTGAGAACACGCACAAGGGACGGAGTCTGATGATGTTCAGCCGCGATGAGGGCGCGACCTGGTCCAAGCCGGTGGACACGAGCTGGGGTCTGACGGGCGACCGTCATTACGGCGTACGTACCAAGGACGGACGTTGGGTGATTTGCTTCCGCGACCAGGCGCTCAACAGTCCGACCAAGGGGCATTTCGTGGCGTGGGTGGGCACTTTCGAGGACCTGCGGCAGGGACGGCCAGGACAGTATCGGGTCAAGCTGCTGCACAACCACCCGCCGGCGCGCACGGGCGACTGCGGCTACCCCGGGGTCGAACTGCTGCCCGACGACACGATCGTCGCCACGACGTACGTGAAATACGCCCCCGGTCCCGAGAAGCACTCGGTGGTGAGCGTGCGCTTCCGCCTGTCGGAGACGGACAAGCTGCTCAGCGCTTCGACGGCGTCAGGCCGGTGAGGGTCCGCCCATCTGGACGGTCGGTGCCGATCTTCACAGTGTAGGTGCCGGTCGCGAACACAGGCGGAGCGAAGGAGCTGACGGCGACCAGGCGGCGGTAGTAAAGGGTCTCTCCGGTCTGCTCATGGATGACCTGGACGACGGCCGTCCCGCCCTCACGCGTGAGGTCAACGTCTGACAGATAGCCGGTGGGCTTGCGTCCATCGTTGTCCTGCAGTCGGAAGGTCTGAGGCCAGCCGGGGAACTGCCCGGCATCGCCCTTCGCAGGATCGGCAAATCGAGGCCAGCACTCAAAGGTCACCTGCCCTTTCGCCTTGGCGAACTTAGCCACGCCGTAACCGTCGGCGCGCTGACGCTCGTTCTGGGTGTCGCCGGGGTTGGCATAGGCGATCATCGAGATGCGGTTGCCAAGTCCGTCACGGAAATCGCCGGTCCAAGGCAGGGGACTTCCGGCGACAGGGTTGGGGCCGGGCTTCTCATCCTTAGGATGCCACCAGCGACCGTAAATGGTGTTCACCAGCGCCGGACTGGTCAGGGCGTAAGGGCCGTCGCCGAACTCATCGATGCCATGCTTGACCGTGACGGCGAGATGCTGGTCGCCGCACAGATGCACGGCCTGGACGCGGCGCAAAGCGCGGAGGGCTTCGTTGCGGGCGGTCTGCGGCCAGCCGTTGCAGTCGAGGTCGGCGAGGAGGCGGTCGTTGCGGCCGCCATGCATGTGGACGGCACCGCAGAAGGCGGTGGCGGAAAGGACGGCCTTGTGACTGACGCCCTTCCAGTCCGCGGACCAAGCCTCGAGGAACTTCATCTGGCGGGCGCCGAGGAGCTGCAGTCCCGGCAGGTCGATGGACTTGGGGTCATACTTGTCATCCGTGATGTGGTCAGGCCGCGGGCCCTGCTTGGGAATCTTGCCGATGGGAGCCGACTTGAACTTGCGGTCCTCAAGGATGGCGAAGTCCATGCCGCCGACCTTGAGGCGGGTGTAATAGACGCCGATGCCCCGCTGGATCGGAGTCGGATCGAAGGCGTCCGGCAGATGCCAGGTCTGCTGGCGCTGCACCATGTTCACGTAGGCGACCGGATACATGTAGCCGCCGTCAGCATTGCCGGGAGCGCTGGATTCCTTGCCGTCCTCACCCCAGAGATTAGGATGGCCGACGTCGTGGTCGTCGGGAATGCAGATGGTCGGACGGTCCCGCATTACGTCACGGAACTGCAGACCGAACTCGATCCAGCCGGCGGTATGCTCGGTGTGCCGGTAGGTCTGGTCGCCGGCGAAGAAGAGCAGATCCGGGTTCTGTCGGCGCAGATTGTCCAGGATCTCGGGTCGACCGCCGGTCGTGCGGCTGGAATTGCAGGACATGTTGGCCACGGAGATGACGTCCTTGTCCGTCGGATCCCGGCGAACCAGGCCTTCGAAGGTCGCCTTCGCGCCGTGACGAACGCGATAAGCCGCGTCCTTGGAGCCGTCCCATCCCTCGACCCGGAAATGCGCGCTCCAGCCGGGGAACTCGACCTTGGTCTTGGCGACCTCCTGCCAGACGTCGCCCTTGCGGATCTCAAGGCGTGCCTCGCGGACCTCGTCAGGCATGAGGGGGTAGAGCTGCGCGGTCAGTTTGAGCACGCCATCCTGCTGCGTGTAGAGGGCGAAGGCGATGACCTCGTCCCGGGGAACTGTCATCGGGGGCGGCGGACTGCCGGCGCCCTTCTTGCCCTTGGCTGGGGCCTTCTTCTGCCACCACGCGCCGACGGCCAGGGAGTCCAGGTTCGGAAACTTGCTCCCGAATGGCTGGACCGTGTCGGGCGGCGGGGTCTGACCGAAGGCCGAACTGATCAGAGCGAGAAGAAGCAGGCTTCGCATGGTAAGGGGTTGTCGGGGATGGAATGACACCTACCCTTTCCATTGTGAAAATCGACCCCGAACTCCGCGAGCGGCTCAACGGCTGGGATTGGTTCGTGCTGGTCGTGGCCCTTGTGGCGCTCCTCTTCGTCATCCTCGAGACTTTCGTCGCCATCCCACCGCACACGCTGCACCTCATGGTGCTGGCCGACCGGACCGCCTGCGCGGTGTTCTTCGTCGACATGCTGGTGCGTTGGCGTCGGACCGGCTGGGCCGGCCGGTTCTGGCGCACCGGCTGGTTGGACCTGCTGGCCAGCATACCGTTCGACGCCGCCTTCCGCACGCTGCAGCTGTTCCGCGTATATCGGGTGGTGCAGATACTCCGTACGCTCTACAAGCTGCGCGAACTTACTTCCGGCACGTCCTTCAACGAGAAGCTGCTCGCGATGCCCGGCGTGGCCTTCGTGATGGTGCTCTTCTCCACCAACCTGATGCTGGAGGTGGAGGCGGGCGCGCCCGGAGCCACCATCCGCACGGGCGGCGATGCGCTCTGGTGGGCGCTCACGACGGTGACCACGGTCGGCTACGGTGACACTTACCCGGTGACCACGGCCGGGCGCGCCATCGCCGCGGTGATGATGCTGGTCGGCATCGCGCTCTTCGGCTCGATGTCCGCGCTCATCACTTCCCGGCTCATCCTGCCCCGCGAAGCCAGGGAGCATGCCGACGAGATGAAGGAGCTCGCCCGGCTGCGGGAGGAGATCCGCGGGCTCCGCGAGGAGCTCGGGCGGAAGAACGGCAAGGAGTGATCAGCTGCCCCAGCTGAAGCGCTCGGGGACCCAGGCGTACTGTTCGCCCTTGGGCACGACCGTGCCGAGGCCCGGCCACGGCAGGTGGAAGCCGTAGGCCCGCGACCGCTCGGCGGCCATGCGGGTGAAGAGCTTCTTGCGGGTCTTGACGGAGGTCTCCGGGTCGTGGTCCATGGCCACGGTCCAGCCGGCGTCCTCAAACATGAGGACGTGGTGATGCACGACGTCACTGATGTGCACGAGGGATTCCTCCCCGGAACGGATTTCAAAGCAGGCATGTCCGTCGGTGTGCCCGGGCGCGGCGATGACCGTGACGGCGTCATGGAAGACCTTCTGGCCGTCCGACGCGAAGACGATCTGGTCCTTGAGGATGTCGAAGCTGCGGTTGACGCTCTTGACCATCGCCGGGAGGGGCTTCTTGTCGCGCTTGGACTTCGAGAAGTCGGGGTTCGGCCCGCGCCAGAAGTCATGCTCGGCCTTGAGCATGTGGATCTTGGCATTGGGGTAGGCGGGCTTGTCGCCCAGCACGAAGCCGTCGAGGTGATCGGTGTGGCAATGGCTGAGGAAGCCGGTGGTGACCTGTTCAGGCCTGATGCCCAGCGTCTTCAGACCCTCCGCCAGCCAGCCGAAATTGGGATTCGGATGACGCTCGCCGAACCCGGCGTCAATCAAGGCCACCTCGTCGCCGATGCGCAGGCCGAGGACGTTGACGTAGAGCGGCAGGGCGTCCAGGCGCTCGCGGTTGAAGACGAGCGCATCCTTCATCTTCGGGCGGTCTGATTCCGGCCACATCAGGTCAAGGCCCTGACGGAAGAGCATGTGTCCGTCGCTGATGGAGAAACAGTCGATCTTCCCGATCTTGAACTGGTAGACGTAGGGATTGGGCGGCCGCTTGGGAGGCTGGCCCGGTGCACCCTTGGCGGTCTGCGCCATCAGCGCGGGTGCGGAGACGCCCATGCCGGCCAGGGCGAAAGCCGCGGCACCGAGAAACTCACGCCGGGACGAATGGGGAAGCTCAGGGGAGGACATGCCCGCAGGATGCCCTCCCCTTTTCCACCCCTCCAGCCAAAATCAGCGGCTGGCAGTATCGGCCGTCTCGTTGTTACGCGCCGAGTCGTAAGGCTTCTCCGGCTTCTTCACGTCAAGGACGGTGAAGGTGACGTTGCCTTGGACGGAACTGCGGAAACGACCGGCCTCGAAATAGGCTTCTCCGGCCGCATTGGTGCGCACGATGGCCTGTCCGACGATGGCGCCAGCCCAGCCGACGGTGACCGCCGCGTCCTTCACCGGATTGCCGTATTCGTCCACGGTGCGGACGAGTGCCGCCCAAGTGTAGGTGTTGTTGGTCGTGCGCGTGACATCGGCGGTGACGGTGGCGATGCAGCTGGCGACGGTGGGCAAGGGAGTGCCGACCGGCCAGTTGACGGTGATGGGCACCACCACGCTGTCGGTGCCACCCTGGTTGTCAGTGACGGTGAGGCGCGCCTGATAGACACCAGGCTTGCGATAGGAGAAGGAGAACGGAGCCCCGCTGTTGCTGACGTTGTAGGAGCCGGCCTCATCGCCGAAGTCCCATCGATAGGAGACGATCACGCCGTCAGGGTCGTCAGAATCCTGGGCGCGGAAGGTGATGCCGGGCTGGGCGCCATGCGGCATGTTCGCGGCAATGAGCGTCACGGTCGTGGGACCGGTGCCGGTGGCGTCAGCCTCGGGCAGCTCGTTGTCCGGAACATAGACGGGCCAGGTGCCGGTCATGCCATAGCGTCCGCCGGAAGCGTAATCGGTATAACCGGTGTTGGCGTCACCGGAACCGACGCTGCTGACGCGGAGATAGTAGAAGCCCTTGGTCGTGACGTTGTAGGTGAGGACGGGGGGAGCCATGTTGCCGGCCGTGCCGAGCGCGGTCTCGGTCTTGAGCACCGCGCCGGCCGAATCGAGCAGCTCAAGCTTCATGCGGAGGTTCGGAGACTGGTTGGACACCTTGCTGGTGACGCTGAGGGCGCCTCGTCCGCAGCCGATCTTGATCAGGTCGAGGTCGCCGCCGCGGCTGATCACGCCGCCGGCGTCGAGATTGTTGTCCGGGAGCACTGACGCGGTGGCGAGGGTGTCACCATGGTCATCGGCCACGAAAGGAATGTAGGTGGCGATGACGGCGAGGTCGTCCTGGGTCTCGTTGGCGTCGGCATACTCGCCCTTGGACCACTGCACGACGTCCTTGGAATAGCCCACCCCCATGATCGGCGCCCACGACAGGGCTCCGGTGCCATGGCCGGTGTAATAGGACCCGTCACCGTCAGCGTTCCTGCCGTCATGCCAGAGTCCGACGGTGTGGCCGACTTCATGCGAGCCCGCCTCGGACATGAACTTCACGCTGGCCTGGCCCTGCTCGGCGAAGACGAAGCAGGGGATGGGGTCGGAGCTGCGGACGGCGTCGAACGAGCCGACGAAGGCGACGCCACCGGCGCCGGTCGACATCTGATCAGGACCGAAGAGCACGCGCATGCCGTATTGGAGGTCGGAATTGGCGGTGCGCAGCAGCAGCGCCTCGTTGGGCTCCTCGGTGGTCACGTCGACATCATAGGCGGCGAAGTCCTCAGCCATCCGGCGCCACACGGACTGGATGACGGTGTGCTCCTGGGTGTTGAAGGTGGCGGTATCGGCGTCGATCGTGTAAGGAGGCGTGGTGAAGCTGCCTCCGGGCGTGTTCCAAGGGGTGTTCGTCGTGGTATGGCCGGTGAAGTCGAGATAGACGATCAGGCGGGCGCCGGGGCGGCTGTGCAGCGAGAAGGTCTGCGACTCAGGGAAGCTTGCGACTTCGGTGAAGTCGTCGGTGTTGGGACCGACTTGCGCGTTGAGCCCCGCGCAGACGTAAAGGGCGGGCTTGTCAGCAGCGAGGTAGAGGTCGTGGTCGTGATTGCACGCGGCGGCGAAATGCTTGTCGTCCGGCACGCGGCTGGCGGCGGCGGCCTGCTTGCGACGGGCGGCGTCAGCCTCGGTGGCGCGGACATAACCGGCACGCGCGAGGCGAGGATCGATCGGGGCGGACGCCGGACCCGCGGGAGGAAGTTTGGCGAGCAGAGGAGCCGATGACCTGGCGGCGGGGGCGGTCATGACGGTCTGGACGGGAGCCGAGGCGACAGGGGCGGGCTTGGAGACTTCTGCCGCGGCAACAGGCTGCGCAGGGGCAGGCTGGACGACGGTCGCGGGCTTCGCAGTCGGCTTGGCGGCGACGGCCGGCGCCCGGTAGGCGTCGCGGTAATCGATGACCTCACCGCGGGTCGCGAAATAGGCGGCCGCCGCCAGCAGAGCGGCAACGGACCAAAGGATGACGACAAGGCGCTTGTTGACCATGGGGAAAAGGTAGGGGAAGGGGGCCGATTATCAACGAAATAGGACAGCTCGCGCTTGTTATAAATGACCCGATTCGGCATAAAACCGCATGCCCCGAATCCTGTCCGCCCTCCTCCTGGGCCTCCTGACCGCACTGGCAGAAGCCCAGACCTCCGCCCGACCGCCCAATGTCATCGTCATCCTGGTGGACGACTGGGGCACGACGGACCTCGGATGCTACGGGAGCAAACTGTATGAAACCCCGAACATCGACCGGCTCGCCGCCGACGGGGCGAGGTTCGCGACGGGCTACTCCGCCTGCACGGTCTGCTCCCCCACCCGCGCCGCGCTCCTGACCGGGAAATACCCCGCCCGCCTCCACCTCACCGACTGGATCGCCGGACACGGCCGGCCGTTCGCCAAGCTGAAGATCCCCGACTGGACCAAGTTCCTCAAGCACGAGGAGGTCACGCTGGCCGAACAGTTCAAGGCCGCCGGCTACGCCACCGCCTCCATCGGCAAGTGGCACCTGACGCCCGCGCTGACGACCGGCGACGAGGCCTACTACCCCGAGACCCACGGCTTCGACGTCAACGTCGGCGGGTATCATCGGGGACAGCCGCCCAGCTATCACGCCCCCTACAAAATTCCGACGCTCAAGGAAGGTCCTGACGGCGAGTTCCTCACGGACCGCGAGGCGGCCGAGGCGGTGAAGTTCATCGAAGCCAACCGCACCAAGCCATTCTTCATCTACCTGCCGCATTACGCCGTGCACACGCCGATCCAGTCCAAGAAGGAGGTGGCCGACCGTTACGCCGCCAAGCTGGAGAAGGCGCCCGGGCTCGCGCAGCGCAACGCCTCCTACGCGGCGCTGGTCGAGAGCGTCGACGATGCGGTCGGCACCATCCGGGCGGCGCTGAAACGGAACGGTCTCGCCGAGGACACCATCATCGTGATGACCGGCGACAACGGCGGGCTGCTGCCGATCACCGACAACGCGCCCCTGCGCGCCGGCAAGGGCTCGGCCTACGAGGGCGGCGTCCGCGTCCCGTTCATCGTCACCTGGCCCGGCAAGATCGCCCCCAAGGTCGTGACCGAAACGCCCGCCATCACGGTCGACATCTACCCCACGGTGCTCGAACTGGCGGGGGTCAGCAGGAAGGAGTCGCTGGTGGACGGGGTGTCGCTGGCGCCGTTGCTCACCAAGGGCGCCAAGCCCGACCGCGACACGGTCTTCTGGCACTATCCGCACTACCATCCGGGAGGCGCGACGCCCTACAGCGCCATCCGCAGCGGTGACTGGCGCCTCGTTCATTTCTACGAAGACGGGCGCGATGAGCTCTACGACCTGGGCTCGGACGTGGGCGAGAAGGTCGAACTCTCCGCCAAGCAGCCCGAAGTCGCGAAGCGGCTGCGCGACCGGCTCGACGCCTGGCTCAAGTCCGTCGACGCGCAGTTCCCCACCCCGAACCCCGCCGCCGACGCCGGCAAGGACGCCACGAAGAAGGGCGCTCCGGCCAAGAAGGCCCAGGTGAAGAAGAAGTGAGATTCGCCGCCCTTCTCTGCCTGCTGGGCCTCGCCTGCCCGGCCGCCCCCTTCACCGCCGACCTGCCCGCGGGAGCCAAGGTGCTCTTCCAGGGCGACTCGATCACGGACTGCGGCCGCGGCCGGACGAGCGATCCGAATCACATCCTGGGTCACGGCTACGCCTTCATCATCGCCGCGCGCAACGGCGCCGAACGTCCCGGGCTCCGGACGGAATTCATCAACCGGGGCGTCAGCGGCAACACGGTGCTGGACCTGCGCAAACGCTGGAAGCAGGACGCGCTCGAACTGCAGCCGGACCTGCTGAGCGTGCTCATCGGCGCCAATGACAGCGGGCGCGCGGTCGACCCTGAGGTCTTCGAAAAGACCCTTGAAGGCCTGCTCGCCGACACGAAGGCGGCGAAGCCCTCGCTGCGCATCGTGATCTGCGAACCCTTCCTCGCGCCCGACGGGCCTGCGATCAGGAAATCGCCCGGCCGGTCCGAAAGGATGAAGGTGCTGCAGGCCGTCTGCCGTCGGGTCGCGGAAAGGCACAAGGCCGTCTTCGTGCCCCTGCAGGCGTTCTTCGACGAGGCCGCCGGTCGAGCCCCCTGGAGCCACTGGATCTGGGACGGCGTCCATCCGACCGCCGCCGGACATCAGCTCATCGCCGACGCCTGGGAACGGAC